>CAVDPO010000192.1:3651-9443 GCA_963610855.1 Segatella copri | reverse complement strand
AATTTAACATTTCCCTCTCGGTTTGTTAAAAATTTAACAAAACAAGAAAAATTTATTTAAATTGATATAATGAAAGCCGTGGAAAAGATTGACAAAAAAGCACAAGCCATAATTAGAGAGTGGAAGAGACTAGACCATTTGAGGAAAAGCTCAAGAGGAAGAAACGGAGAAGGCACAAGTTTTTACGAGGCTCGCCGTGAGGCATCAGGCTATGCAGGTCATAGGATTTTCAATGGTGGACTAGGCTCTTGGTGTGGAGGTTGGGAAAACAAAAAGCTACACGACAGCACAGTGGTCTCAAGCTTAAGGACATCACTCAACGGCTTTATGTCATATCTTATAAGTCCGACTCAACGATGGTTTGTCCTCAAGGCTGGGGGCGAGGTCAAAAACGGCTTTAAGGCAGACAACATCTATGGCTTGAATGACTACTTTGAAACTTGCCAACAAGAAATTCTTAAGGTGTATAACAATACAAATTTCTATCCAGTAATGAGGACTTTCATTGCCGATGGAATGGTGCAAGGCACTGCGGCTCTGCTCGTGCACGAACACGAAAGGTCAGATGAGTTAGATGCCCCTTTGTGTTTTAAGACACTAGATCCAGCAGACTTTTGTATCGACGAGGATGAGGATGGAAAGGTAGATACACTGTATAGGCAATTTGACTTGACATTATCTGCATCATACAAGAGGTATGGTGAAGATTTGCCACAAAACATTTTGGACTTGTATAGAAAAGGTGCAGATGACTTCAAACGAATTACATTTATAGAGGCAGTGTTTAAGAAAGGCTCTGTCCTCGACTGCGATGGAAACAAAATTGACAATGGTCTCAACCTAGCCAAAGACAAGAAATTTGTCTATATGCTTGTGTGTATGGAGGGCGAAGTTGTCATTCGTGAGGGCTCATATTTTGACTTTCCCTTTGCCGTGCAAAGGTGGGAAAGGGTCTCGGAGGATACCCCCTATGGAGTAGGGCTTGTAATGAGGTTGCTACCAGAGATTAAGGCACTTGAAAAGAATATGAAGTTGCAACTTGTAGCAAACGAAAAAATGGTAAATCCACCGATTACAGTCCCTATGATGATGCGAGACTTTGACTCGAGACCTGGGGCAGTGAACTTCGGTGATGTTTCTCAAGCACCTGTGCCCTTAAACACGGTTAGGAATTATGAGGGGTTTGCCCTAGAAAACGAAAGACTCCGACAAGTGATACAAGAGGGTATGTATTGCAATCTCTTTGCTACAATTATGAGAACTCCAAATCAATATATGACTGCCACAACGGTGCAAGAGCTCAAGTCCGAGGCACTTAGTCTAATGAGTGCAACACTGAATAATTTACAAGAAGAGGTGATTATACCAGTGATTAAAAGGACTTATAAAATTATGAAAGAAGAGGGGCTACTTCCTCCGTTGCCAAAGGAATATGTAAAACTCTTTGGTGAAGAGATACACATAGAGCTTGAGGGGGTGCTAGTCTCTAGGATGAGAACATACTTGCAAACACAAGGAATACAAAGTGGATTGCAATTTGTAACGAATGTAATGCAAGCAAGTGGAAACTACGACCTCGCCCTCAACATAGACTTTGACGAGGCTATAAGACAAGGGGCGACAAGTCAAGGTCTGCCACAGTCAATCATCCGTGAAAAACAAGATGTAGAAAAGGCAAGGGCACAATTGCAACAAATGAGACTACAACAACAAGAATTGCAACAAGCCGAGACTATGTCAAGGAGTGTAGCAAACCTTGGGAATGCTGGAATAAATGTAGAGAGGACACTTCAAAATGCTAACAAATAGAGAGCTTAAGGATTTGGAAGATAGGTATACGGAGGCGAGCTTGGACTTGGCACTTGAAAGGGAAAGGACAAGACTTGCCTACAAGACAGATGAGGCGAGGGAGCAATTCACAAGGCTACTTGTCAATGCCAAAGTCTTTTCAAAGATTGGAAGTGAAGAGGATAGGGCAAGACACAACTTTGGAATTGAGCTTCTCGAGGACTTAGGATTTTTGGATGAGGAAAATATAAAGAGGGTTATAGACTTTTTATTCACACTGCCGTTGGTAGGGGATAGAGAGGAAGAAGAAATTTAATTTTTTAAGGAGATTTTTCAATGATTTTTTTTAAGGGACTTCGTGTGTTTTTACGACCAGACACACTTGATGGGGCAGACACTTCAAAGGGAGCAGAGACAACCGTAGAGGTAGAAACTCCACAAGTAGGAAAGGAAGAGGAAAATGTAGGGGGGCAACCTATAGAGTGTAAACCTTGGATGGCACAACTTCCAAAGGACTTGCAAGCGAGTGAAGAGCTCAAAGGCTTTAATACAATTGGAGAGCTCGCAAAGGCTTATCTTTCAAAGGGAGAGGTCAAGGAAGAGGACAATTCAAAAAGCTTCCTAGAAAAACTTACAACCGAAGAAAACAAAGAAGATTGGGACAAGTTTCGCAGTGAGTATGTAAACGACAAGTCAACCGAAGAAGAAAGGCAAGGCTTGGAAAAATACATAGAGTTTACCAAAAAGGCTAAACTCAACTCGGCTCAAGCCAAAGACTTACTCGAGGCATCTAGAGAGGTTGTCAAGGCTCAACGAGAGGAAAGTCAAAGGGCAAAGGAAGAAAGGGAAAGACAAGCTCCAAGAAGATGTGAGGAATTTCTCAAAAAGACTTGGGGTGAAAAATACGAAGATAATGTAAAACAAGCACAGAGGGGATATACAAAGCTTTTCAAAGAGGGGGAGGACTTCACAAAGTCTTTCAACAGTTCAAAGTATACAAACGACCCCCTCATTATGGAATTGTTAAACCGAGTCGGATCTCTCTTCGCCGAACCTAGCGATGCATTCAAAGGTGGTATAGAGCACTCTAAAAAAGAAAATGGTTGGGGAATTGCCGAAAGATTTTATAAATAAGGAGATTTTAGAAAATGGAAAACAAAAGGTATTTAACATTGCAAGACATTGCAAGTCAGACCTCCGATGGTAGACTTGTCAATATAGTCAATGAGTTTCAGAGCGGACTCACATTTTTTCAAATGGCACCTTGGAAAGAGGCATCGCACATAGACAAAGATGAGGGTGTGTTCCTCAAGGAGAATGAAAGACTTTCAAGGGTCAATCCGTTGGCACTTGGCGATGGCTACAATGCATCCAAGTCCGCATATTACAAGAGGATTTCATCCCTCGGCTCACTTGGTGAGCTTGTGAAGTTCGATGAAAGGACACTGCTTGCCGTTCCAAATCAAGGTGTCTATATGGAAAGACAGATTGCCGAGATGATGAGGAATATGGGAAATGAGACAGAGTATATACTTCTCAATGTTTCACAAGATACAGACCCTAGATACCCCGAGGGGCTACTTCCTAGGTATTCGGTTCTTACAGATGTCTACGGTGAGATTTTAGACACCGATGGAAATGGCACTGGTGAATTTACTCCATATGTTTGTTTGGATGCCCTTGGGGCAAAGACAGATGCCACAAAGGATGGAAAGCTTTCAAGTATTTTGATTACCTATTTCGATGACATCAACGGAGTTTCGCTTCTCTACCCTAGAGGGAGCTCAACAATTGGCTTTAGGTATAAAGTCGACGAGGACTACCATTGGGTTTCAAACACAGATGGCTCACAGAGAAGAGAGCTCAATGCAAGTTGTGATATTACTTGTGGAGTTTCCGTAAACAATGCCCTCGCTTGCACGAGAATTGCAAATGTAGACCCTACCGATGAGACAAGTTTGAAGACTGGATTGAATTTGCTTTTTGATGCCTATGACAGAATGGATACTTATATGAAACAGAGGGTCTTTATCTTTACAACTCGTGAGGTTGTATCTGCCATTAGAAAGCTACAGTATAAGAATATCTATCACACAAGTTTGCAAGGCATACAAGCCCTCAATTTGAAAGGGCAGGTCGTTGTAGACAACGATGTCTTTACAACTTGCCACAATATGCTCCATACCGAGGGTAGAATTACTGGAGTCACCGTTTAATTTGTTTAGGAGGTTTAGAATATGATTTACGAGAATGCAACAATTTTGTTTCCTGATACTTGTGTTTATAAGGATGTGGTAGGCTATGCAGACTTGTCTGCAGATGCATCCAAGCTCGCATCAATAGACTTTGAGACTGAAAATTCAATGAAAGGCACAAAGTGTTATATTTCACTCACTGCCGAGGTTGAGCCGAGTGCAACTGGTTCAATTACAGTTGAGGTCGATGACAAGACTACTTCAAATGTGCTTGGCAAGGCAGTTGTCAATGCCAAAGACTTTAAGGGTGCAAAGGAGGTCAGAGTGCCTTTCTATGCCGATGGTGGAAATACTACCTATACCCTTAAAATTACAAGCACAATCTCAAAAGGTGGCTTGTTTGGTGCTTTGAAGTATGAGGTGGGCTAGTATGGGAATTAAGATTTATAAGGTTGTAGCCGACACTACATTTGAGGGAAAGTTTTACAAAAAGGGCAGTGAGGTTCAACTGACCTCCGATTGCAGAAATGTAAACTTTAAGATTATTAAGGAAGTCAAAGAAGAGGAGAAGAAAATCTCTAAAAAGTAGAGGTAAAAATGGCAGAAACGGTTATAAAGACTATTGATTGCAACAAGTCTTATATTGAAAGAAAGGCACTTTCACTTTTCAACATTCACATAGAAGATTTACATTATTTACAACTCATTACTGAAACTACAGAAGAGGAGACAACGACAAAGTTAAGTTATAGAGAGACCTCAAGCCACGAGGCATATCTTTGCTCTCTTTGGCTTGAGAGTGCCTATGACAGAGTGCTTGAAGCTTTCAAATGGTCTTTTTTAACCGAGCCTATTTCCTTTGAAGAAATTGACAGAGGGGAGCTTACTTTTGACTATGGTTATATGTTTGCCTATAAAATAATCACTCCATACGATGAAATTACAGAAGAGGTAGACAAAAAAACCCTAGTCAATGTAGGCTCTATATATGCTGGACTTGATAGGAGATGTATTGCAAACTTTAAGAGGGTAGGTGATATAGTCTATACGAATGCAAGAGACATAAAAGGCTATGGAATTTTCAAAACAGACCTTACGGCTTTTGATACTACAGAAGTTTATAAAAGGGTAGAGGAAAACAAAGACTACATAACCCTTAAAGACAGTGGATGTCCTAGCGAATTTATAGACCTTGTCGCATACCAATTGGCTTTACTTATCGCTCCTAGCATAGCACCGAAAGATTTACAAATACAACAACTTATAGCTCAACAATATCAAATGGCAAACGAGACACTTCTCAAAAAAGAATGCAATCAAATTAAAAGAGTTTCAAATGAAGAGGTCGAATAATGTCAAAGCAGATATTAAACAACTTTATCTTTGGAGAAACAGACAAAAATATTTTAGGTAGGACTGACCTTAAGGCATATCTAAACAGTGGTTGTAAAATAGAAAATTTTAGACTTAATTATTTAGGTGGACTTTCTAAACGAGAAGGCTCGGTTCAAATAAAAGAGCTAGAGAAAAAAACAAGAATAATTGAATTTATCTTTTCAAGCGACCTTTCCTTTCTTTTGCTTTTTAGTGATAAGGAATTAAGAATTATAGACACTACAACACAAGAGCAAATCGGAGAGGTTATAGAAACAAAATATAGAGAAGAGGACTTGTATGAAATTCAATATGCACAAAACGAAGAAAGTATTTATTTCGTGCATATAGACTACCCTATACAAGTATTAGACTATATAGGCAACACCTTTGCATTTTCAACCTTTGTATGTTCGTGCGATGACGAGCATAAAG
>CAVDPO010000192.1:0-3641 GCA_963610855.1 Segatella copri | reverse complement strand
ATACTCACAACCGAAAACAACTACCCCTCGGTGGTGGCATTTTGTGCTTCAAGGTTATATTTTGCAAGCTCAAGGAATAAACCTTTTACAATGTGGATTTCAAACTCCTTTGAGCCTAATAGATTTTGGACTTATACCCTAGGCACAAGCACTGTGTCCGAGCAGTGTTCCTTTGAGGAATATCCAGTATATTTTGAAAAATGGAAAGCTGGGAATTGCAAAACAGCGAGCCAAACATATGCATATTGGTATAATAACACTTTGCTAGATTCCACTTGGTGGAAAGCAAGATTGCAATACGAAAGTGATACAATTCAACCTAGCTACAACGATCTATTGCAGACAAATACATCTCTCTTTGGAGAGGTTATGACTGTGATAAATACACAAACCTTAAAAACATACACAGATGAAAATGCAATGATTTTGGAACTTGCAAGCTCAAAGAATGACAAAATCACATTTATAAATGTTTTGCATAACATAGTAGTAGGCACAAGAAGTAGTGAGTGGATACTACCCTACGACTTAACCCCTAGCAATCTCAAAGCTACAAAAGAGAGCTCCTATGGGTCTAATTTTTTACAAGCCATTTCAATGGAAACAGAGCTCCTTTTTTTACAAAGTTCAGGATGTTTGAGGAGTATGAGGTATGACTATGTAAATTACAATTACCCTTGTGAAGATAGGACAATTTTCAATAAGGAAATTTTATCTAGTGGGGTTTTGGAAATGAAAGGACAGACCTCGCCATATGTAAGACTATTTTGTATTTTGGCAGATAATACAATGGCAGTCTTAACAAAAAATGAATTGGAAAATTCATATGGGTGGACTAGATATAAAAGCAATGATTTAGATTTTACATCCGTTGCCGTTGCAGAGGTCAATGGAGTGCAACAAGTATTCATAACATACAAAGACAAAAACGAAGAGGGTAAGTATTACTTGGCTAGGTTGGATGAAACAAAGGAGACAGACCTAGACAATGAATATTCCATAGAATCGGAGTATGTCTCGAACCCTATTGAGAGCACAACATTACAAAGTTTAGATAGCTTAAAATATGGGTGGAATATAACATTAAGAACATACGAGACTACAAACTACAAAGTCGGTTTTGAAGATTGTCTTTTGCAGAATGCAAACGGCGAAAGTAAAAATATAAATACAATACAAGTGCCGACCAAATGGGATAAGGACTTAAGATTAGTTGTAAAAAGCGAAAAGGGAGAAAAGCTTAATATAAGTGTAATGCAAGGGAGAAGATGCTTGGGGGGGGACAACCTTTGTGACTTACGATGCAGAAGCAGATAGAAAAAACTATGGTTGGGATGCAAGCAATCAATCCTCAAGAATTGCTGGTAGCACTTTAGGAGGAATGGGGGTTGGAGCTCTTATAGGCTCTGCCTTTGGAGTTGTAGGTGGTATATTAGGTGGATTGTTTGGTGGGCTTTTTGGTTTTTTGGGTGGCTCAAGTGGAATGTCAGAATCTGAATACAATTCCTATCTAAATGAGATTGTATATGGCAAAGAAAACTTAACAAAGGAATATAACAGAAACATTGAGGACTTACAGACCGAGAGAGATAGGAAACTTGAAGAGTATAATACACTCAATAGCAGATATCAATCGGCTACGAATAGGACAATAGAAGCTAGAGACACACAAGAGCAATTGCAAGCAACTCAAATATATGCAAAATCACAACAAAATACACAAGAGATAAGAGAAGCTCAAAAAAGCTTACAAAAGCAAACGGCATCCAAAAGAGCAGAATTAGCCACAAACGGCTTGAGAAACACTGGCTCTGCAAGTGAAAGTATAGCATATTCTTATGAAGAGGGCACAGAAAAAATCGAGAATACAAAGTACCAAATGGATGTAGACCTCTTTGTTTCAAATTCTCAAATGGCAAACAACTATGCAAGCTCCACATATACGGCTTACGGCTACCAAGACAACATAGTAGATAATAACACGGCTTATGACACTTGGCTTAATGATTTAGAGACTGCACTTGAAAGGCTTAAGACAGACTACAAAGACCAAATGGATAAATACAACGAAGCATTAGAAGAGCTAATGAAAAAGCAAGACTCGAATAGTTTTGAGAGCTTTATGAGTGGACTATTGAGTGGTTTTACAAATTCAACTATAGGCTTTATAGGAAATCTTATTTAAATAGATAGGAGAGTATATGCTAACCGATTCACAAGCTACATATATTAAAATGCAAAGGCTTTCAATTGAAAAGGAAAAACAAAGAGAGCAAGACATATTAAACTTTGCAAAGGTCTTAAAGACTGGACTTGGCATTTATAAAAACATACAAGACACAAAAGAAGCGAAAGAGAATGCAGAGGTAAATAGAGCCATAAATATTGCAAACTCTTATATGACTAGCAAAATACAAACTGATCTAAAGTCTAGGGCAGACTATGGAGAGCAAAGCTATAGGGATGAGCTTTCCAACTTTGATATATTCAATATTCAAACAATACAAGAGCTTAACTTGTCCGACAGTGCAAAAGAAAAGCTTTTGTCTTCGTGGCAAGAAAACAAAAGTAATGTATTGGCAAGCTATGAATCGACATTACCTAATTACCAAATGACTGGACTTATGAATGAGATAGAAAAGGAAGCGAGCACAATTTACAACAATGACATAAGCACAGATGTATTTGAGGGCTTAAAACAATACAGAGACTACTATAATATGATTAACCCTAAAGGTCTTTTAATCAAAGGAAACAAAAGTCCGTTTTTAGAGGATGACCACAACACTTTAATCGTAGGTGGTAGACTTGCAAATCAATATAATGAAATTAGACACACATTGGATTTTAATGCAGACACTACACTAAAAGACATAATAAAAAGTGAAAAAGAAAATTGCTTAAAAAATGTATATACAGAAGAGTGTGGAATATACAATACAGAATATAGAATACTTGAAGAAATTGAAAAAAGTGAAACTTTGCAAAATGAGATAATTAAAACGGCGAACAATAGAGAAACAGAAAAAAATAAATACATCCAAAACAACATCAACGAAACTTGCACGACTTTCCAAGACAACCTTACTCAAATGCTTAACAACTACAAATTGGAAAACAATAAAAATTATGTAATTGATACAACAACAAACAAAGAGGGAAATTTTTACAATGATAGTTTAGGGATATTAAACAGTGTAGCAAAACAACTTGATACAATAGACAGTTTGAATATTTCCCCTAGCTTAAAGCAAGCTCAAAAAGGGCAAATCTTAAAGACTACAAGGGATGCCCTAGGAGACAATTTAATAAACGGACTTTTTGATTGTGATACCTACGAAGAAGCCTATAGCTCAATCGGTTTATTGGAAAATGACAACAAGCTCATAAAAGAGCTTTTTGAAAATACAGATATACAAGAAAGGGCTAAAAATTTAATAGACTATGCAAAAGAAAATAAAATAGACATCTCAACTGAGCAAGGGAAGAATATACTTAAAAATTTGTATAAGGATTACGGCTCTTACACAGATACGGATATAAGAAAGGTAAAAAAAATAAGAGACGCCTATGACATCCTAGACAAAGATAAATTTATAACCTATTTAAGAAATCAAGGCTTGGATGCCAATACACAAGAA
>CAVDPO010000191.1:0-6003 GCA_963610855.1 Segatella copri | reverse complement strand
TATTGGTATAATTTAAGAGCCCACATGAAGGTAAAACCTGCACCACTACTTAATCCCCAAAATGGTAGTATTCTTAAACAAGAGGATTTAGAGCATATTTTTTGTAGAGAACTTGTTAAGCAGGAACTGGATAATGATACAGCATACATTGAAATTCCAAAGGAAATTAGGGATTTCTACACTATGTATAGACCTTCTCCAACAGTTAGAGCTTATTGTCTTGAAAAGGCTTTGGGAACGCCTGCTCATATTTATTATAAATTTGAAGGCAACAATACTAGTGGAAGTCATAAGCTAAATTCTGCTATTGCTCAAGCTTTTTATGCAAAAAAGCAAGGCTTGAAAGGGCTTGCTACAGAGACTGGAGCTGGGCAGTGGGGAACAGCTCTTTCTATGAGTTGTGCTTATCTTGGACTTGAGTGCAGAGTTTACATGGTAAAAGTAAGCTATGAACAAAAGCCAGCAAGAAAAGAAGTTATGAGAACTTATGGAGCAACTGTTATACCTTCGCCATCATTGACAACTGATATTGGAATAAAAATTAACAATGAACACCCAGGCACTACTGGGTCTCTTGGATGTGCTATATCTGAAGCTGTGGATTTTGTTTCTCATAATGATGGTTTTCGTTATGCACTAGGTTCTGTACTAAACCAAGTTATGCTTCACCAGTCTATCATTGGACTTGAGGCTAAAAGTGCTTTGGATAAATACAATGTAATTCCTGACATTGTCATTGGTTGTGCAGGTGGTGGTAGCAACCTTGGTGGACTTATTGCACCTTTTATGGGTGAGAAATTACGAGGGCAGAGAGATTACAGAATAATTGCGGTTGAACCTGCATCTTGTCCTTCTTTTACAAGAGGTGTTTTTGCATACGATTATTGTGATACAGGAAGAGTTTGTCCTCTTGCAAAGATGTACACTCTTGGAAGTCAGTTTATCCCTAGTGCAAACCATGCAGGAGGCTTGAGATTTCACGGTATGTCGCCTGTTTTAAGCCAACTTTATGCCCAAGGTCTTATGGAAGCTGTGTCAGTTGAGCAAACTAAAGTTTTTGAGGCTGCAGAACTATTTTGCAAAACAGAGGGAATTCTTCCAGCTCCTGAAAGTAGTCATGCTATATGCTGTGCAATTGATGAGGCCTTAAAGTGTAAAGAGACTAAAGAAGAGAAGAATATTCTCTTTGGTCTTACTGGCACTGGATACTTCGATCTTACTGCTTATAAAAAGTTCAATGATGGAGAAATGAGTGACAATATTCCTACAGCCGAAGATATTGCCCGCTCTGTAGCTTTGCTTCCGCATGTAGTATTAAGTTAAGAAGATATTAGAGAGGTTTTCACAAAAAGTATTCGAGGAAGTTCTTGCAAAAGCCTCCTTAATGCATTGTATGGGATTATGAATTCTTGGCGTACGCCTCTTTAATTGTTTTCGTTATAGCTTCCAATGGCATTCCAATGACATTTGTCCAACTTCCTTCTATTTTATCAATAAGAAGATGGCCTGTTTTTTGTATTCTATAGCCACCAGCTGCGCCTTTCCATTCACCTGTTGCAATGTAAGTTTTGCATTCTTTTTTTGTTAAAGGCTTAAATATGACATTGGATGTGTCATACCCTCTAAATATTTGAGCTTGTTGTGGACAATATATTGCAAATCCAGAGTACACTTCTTGCATTTTCCCAGAAAAGGCTTCAATTTCGCTTAATGCTTCATCTTCATTTGAAGGTTTCCCAAGAAAACGACCATGAAAGTAGACAAGAGTATCTACACATATTGCAATAAGATTTGGATTAAAATCACCACTATGTACATAATGTTCCATTTTTTTGGTTGCAATAGATTGCACAGCAAGTCCTGGGTCTCCACTTGGGATGTCTTCTTTAATATCTTGGGGCTTTACGATAACTTCAATATTTGCACTTTTTAATAATTCAAGTCTGTTAGGGGATCCTGATGCAAGAACTAACTTTGGTACTAGCGTTCTAAAATCATCAAGTTCTTTTGTTGCTTTAGGAATTTCCATTAGAATATATCTCCACGAAGTTTTACATTTTGTCTGGCCATGTTTTGCATATTATTGCATATTATAGTATTTGTTCCTTAGTTGAAATATATTTCGAGTTGCTTTAGAATACAACTTGGTCATTGTTTTTTAGGAAATACAATGGAGGCATAATTTTGAAACTTATTAAAACACAAGATGCTGTGGGGCAGGTTCTATGTCACGATATAACTCAAATCATTAGAGGTGAAAAGAAAGGTCCAGTTTTTAGAAAAGGACATATAATAAAAGAAGAAGATATCCCAGTTCTTCTAAGTGTTGGAAAAGATAACATTTACATTTGGGAAAATGATGAGAACACATTACATGAAAATGATGCTGCAGCCATTCTTTGTGAGATATGTAAGGGAGAGAATCTTTCTTCTACAGAGCCAAAAGAGGGAAAGATAGAACTTGTTGCAACATGTGATGGAATGCTAAAGATAGATGTAGAGGAACTGCGCAAGCTAAATTCTTTTGGCGAGCTTATGTGTGCAACACTTCCAACCGGTTATATGGTACAAAAAGGAGACCACGTAGCTGGAACAAGAATAATTCCACTTGTTATTTCAAAACAAAAGATGGAAAAAGCGCGCTCTGTTATTTGTGATAAACCACTAGTAAATGTTCTACCTTATATTCCTAAAAGGGTGGCTGTAATAACAACTGGAAATGAAGTCTTTTATGGCCGTATCAAGGATACTTTTACAGATGTAATAGAGACAAAGATTGAAGCCTTTGGTGGTAAGATGACTTACCATACAATTTGTAATGATGATAATAAGATGATTACAAGTGAAATTAAAAAGGCTTTAGAGCAGGGTTCTGAGCTTGTTGTTTGTACAGGAGGCATGAGTGTTGATCCAGATGACAAAACACCTCTTGCAATACGAAACAGTGGTGCAAATATTATTTCTTACGGGTCTCCTGTTCTTCCTGGTGCAATGCTTTTAGTTTCTTATATGCCTAATGGTGTTCCTGTAGTGGGACTTCCTGGCTGTGTTATGTATTCAAGAAGAACAGTTTTTGACATTATTTTGCCTTATTTGTTTACAAATACACCAATTACAGCAACTTTCCTTGCAGGACTTGGAAATGGCGGATACTGTCGAAATTGCAAAGAATGTCATTATCCTAATTGTTCGTTTGGTAAAGGAATTTAAGTATGAAAATTTATACTATAACGCTTTCAGACAGGTGCTCAAAAGGGGAGGCTGTAGATTTAAGTGGTGCTAAAGCTAGTGAAATCTTAGCAAATAATGGTTTTACTGTAACAAAAAACTTTTTGTTACCAGATGAGAGACCTAAACTTGAAAAACTACTTTGTTCTTTGTGTGATGATAACGAACCGTGTTTTGTTTTAACTATTGGTGGCACAGGACTCTCTTTGCGAGATATTACACCAGAGGCCACACTTGCGGTTGCAGATAGAGTTGTTCCAGGAATTTGTGAAGCAATGAGAATGCAAAGTTATGCACATGCGCCAGCAGCTATGTTATCAAGAGGTGTATGTGTTCAAAGAAAGCAGTCAGTAATAGTTAATTTACCAGGAAGTCCTAAAGCGGTTAAAGAAAATATTGAAATTCTTATTCCTGTTCTTAATCATTTGTTTGATATGATGGAAAGCAAACCCCATAACGATGAATCTTATCTTATAAAAAAGTAAAAGATAAAGGAGGATTTTGAATGTTCTTCAAAGGAAAAATCATGAAAAAGTGTTTAGTTGTTCTTTTGGCTCTTGCTACAATGTGTTCACTCTTTGCTCAAGCTGCAAATGAAGCAAAAGCAGTTGCAAAGACAGAAATCACAGTTTTTGCTGCAGCATCCATGACTGAGACAATGACCCAGATTAAGGCTCTATATGAGGCTGCTCACCCAGAAATTGAGATTATTTATAATTTCGATTCTTCGGGTACTCTTAAGACTCAAATTCAAGAGGGTGCAAATTGCGACCTGTTCATTTCTGCCGCACCAAAGCAAATGAACCAACTTGACATCACATCCTCTGCAAATACCGATGGCCTTGATTTTGTTTTGCAGGGTTCTAGAGTTAACCTTTTAGAGAACAAGGTTACTTTAGTAGTACCAGATGGAAATCCAAAAGGAATTGATAGTTTTGATAAACTCGCAAGTGTTCTTGCTAATGGAAGCATTCTTTTTTGCATGGGAAACAGTGATGTTCCTGTTGGCCAATATACTCAAAAAATTCTCGCATATTACAACCTTGATGAAGCGTCACTAGCTAAAGCCGGAAAGATTACTTACGGTTCAAACGTTAAAGAAGTAACCACACAGGTTAAGGAAGCTAGTGTCGATTGTGGCGTTGTTTATGGAACCGATGCTTTCTCTGCAGGTCTTACAATTGTTGATGAAGCTACAGCAGAAATGTGTGGGCAGGTTATTTATCCAGCAGCAGTCATGAAAAATTCTGCTCATATTGCAGAAGCTCAAGCATTCTTGGACTATTTGAAGGGTTCTGAAGCTATGAATATCTTTAAGGCTGTTGGTTTCTCACCAGCAAATTAATTGGTGAAATAGCATGGATTTGTACCCACTTTTCAATTCTCTTAGAATTGCTCTGTTTGCTTCTATTATAGTCTTCTTTACAGGCATTGCTACAGCATACTACGCATCTCGTCTTCCAAAATTGGTTAAAGGTATTTTGGATGTAATTCTTACTCTCCCAATGGTTTTACCTCCAACTGTCGTAGGATACTTTCTACTTCTATTGTTTGGAGCAAAAAGACCCCTTGGAATACTTCTTGCAAAAGTGGGTATAAAATTTGTAATGACATGGTACGGAGGCATTTTAACAGCCTCCGTTGTGTCATTTCCTTTAATGTATCGTACAGCTCGTGGAGCATTTGAGTCCTTTAATCCTGATTTACGAGATGCAGGAAGGACTTTAGGCCTTAATAATTCTTATATTTTTTGGCATGTTACAATGCCACATTGTAGGCAAGGAATAATGGCAGGAGCCGTCCTTGCCTTTGCTAGAGCCTTAGGTGAGTATGGAGCAACTAGTATGCTCATAGGTTATACACCCAAGAGAACTGCTACAATTTCAACAACCGTGTATCAATTATGGAGAACAGGGGATAATAGAGAAGCTTTCATTTGGGTTTTAATTAACCTAGTTATATCGGCAGCTGTTCTCCTTACAGTTAATTTGCTTGAAAAAAAGAGGAGGAGATCGAAATGAAACTTTACGTCGATATCCTCAAAAATTTTGGTTCTTTTACACTGCAATCATGTTTTGAAACAAGCGATTTAATAACTGGTTTACTTGGCGCTTCAGGCTCAGGGAAAACCCTCACACTTAAATGTATTGCCGGAATAGAAAAGCCTGATGAAGGCTGTATTATCCTTGGTTCTAGAGTTCTATACGACAGTAAGAAAGGGATTAACCTAAAAATACAAGAACGCAGAGTAGGTTATCTTTTTCAAAACTATGCATTGTTTGAAACAATGACAGCCCAAAAGAACATTTTAACTGGTCTTCATAATGTTAAAGATAAGGCTGAAAAGGCTAAATTATACTCACAAACTTTAGATTTACTTAGATTAAATGGTCTTGAGAAACAAAAACCAGCAGAACTGTCTGGAGGGCAAGCTCAGCGTGTTGCTCTTGCAAGAATGCTTGTTAGCCGGCCAGAGCTTATTCTTCTTGATGAGCCGTTTTCTGCTCTTGATACAAACCTTAAAGAGAGCCTTCAGCCTGAGCTCTTACAACTCCTCAATACATATGGAAAGCCTGTAATTATGGTTACTCATAGTAAAGATGAAGTTGCTTTTATGTGCTCAAAACTTGCACTAATTGAGAAAGGAAAAATTGTCAAAGTAGCACCAACTACAGAGATTTTTGAGAATCCGCAAAGTATAGAAGCTGCCAGAATTTTAGGTTGCAAGAATATTCATAAAGCTCAAAAAACTGGGAATAATACCGTTTTTATACC
>CAVDPO010000190.1:0-2320 GCA_963610855.1 Segatella copri | reverse complement strand
GTGTGGGATATCTTCAAGACGAGGCAGTGAAAATTTAATAACTCAAGGGCGAGTGAAAGTTAACAATAAACGTGTTACTGAACTAGGAACTAAAGTCAATGAGAACGATATCGTTTACGTTGATGATTTTCTTGTTGAGCCTGAGGAAAAAGATTTCTATTTTGCTCTCAATAAACCAAAAGGTTTTGTTTGCACAAACTTTGACCCAAATGAAACAGCCTATGCAAGAGATTTAATCGACATTCCAGAACGTAATCTCTTGTTTAATGTAGGACGTTTAGATAAAGATTCGCAAGGACTTATTTTCTTTACAAATGATGGTGATTTTGCAAACTTAATAATGCATCCGTCATCAGAAACAGAGAAAGAATACCTTGTAAAGACGAATCTAGATATTCTTAAAAAAGACATGGATGATGCATATCGTGGCTTAATTAAGCCATACAGAATTAAATCATATAAAATACTAGGCAAAAGAGATGTGAGTGTAGTTCTTACTGAGGGAAAAAATAGAGAAATACGAAACATGTTTGAAGCCATGGGGTATGAAGTTAAAAGACTTATAAGAATAAGAATTGGTCATGTTGAGCTTGGAGACTTAAGTCTTGGAAAATTTAGAAAACTAACAAAGAAAGAAGTTGCCTCTCTTATAGAAGATGCACAATCTAAAATATCTAAAGATTTGCACTCTCAAGATTCACATTCAAAGTCTTTACATAAGGAAAACTAATTATGGTCATTGCAATTGATGGTCCTGCTGGTGTTGGAAAAAGCTCTATAGCAAAACTTGTTGCGCAAGAATTAGGGATGTACTACCTAAACTCTGGAAATTTTTATAGAGGAGCGACTTATAGAATTTTGAACTTAGGTTTAGATCCATCAAATTCTCAAGATTGTGTAAAAGCCACAAAAGACGCTAATTTTGATGTTAAAGAAGGTCATTTCTACTTAGACGGAGAAGATGTTGAAAATAGACTTCATCAACCGTCTATTGACTTGTGGTCATCAAAAGTATCTGTTAATCCAGAAGTAAGAAGTATTGTTAATGAGAGAATTCATGATTTGACAAAGAAGATGGATGTAATTGCAGAGGGAAGGGATATGACAACAGTTGTTTTTCCTAATGCTGATTATAAATTTTTCTTTGATGCCAAGCCAGAGATAAGGGCAAAAAGACGTTATGAGCAAAATTCAGGAATTATGGATTATGAAACTATTTTGAAAGAAATAAACGAAAGAGACGAAATTGACAAAAATAAACCTGTTGGTGGATTAAAAATTGCTCCAGGTGCCATTTATATAGATACTTCATACTTGACCATAAATGAAGTTTGTGACAAAGTGATAGGAGCCGTAAAAGGCATTACTATGTAGAAATATAAGGATCAGGAGAACAAAAGTGTCTGAAGAAAGAGAAATGCAAAACAAAGATACCGAGATGCAGAGCGTACTGCAAGAGGAATATCTAAAATCTCTTGATGGAATCGAGGACGGTCAGCTCGTTACCGGTACTGTGGTTCAGGTCAATAACGAGTATGTGTTTGTTGACGTCGGTTACAAGTCTGAGGGAAGAATTCCAATGGATGAGTTCGATGAAGTTCCAGCTATTGGAGATTCCGTTACTGTTTTGATTGTCAACAAGGAAGGAAAGGGTGGCCAAGTCATTATTTCCAAGAAGAAAGCTGACGTTAAGGCTCGTAGTGAAGAACTTAAGCAAGCTGCTGAGTCTAAAACTCCAGTAGAAGGAAAGTTTGTTAAGGTTATAAATGGTGGCTTTGAAGTAGATTTGGGTTCAGATTTTTATGGATTCTGCCCTCTCTCAAAGGCTGATATTACAAGAACAGAGAACCCAGAGTCTTTAATTGGGGTATCGGATTATTTCATCATTGAGAAGTTCCACGGTGGAAACAAACTTAAGAGCGTTGTATCAAGACGTGATTATTTAGAAAAAAAGATTAAAGAGAATAAGGAAAAGTTCTTCTCTACTGTAAAGATTGGTGATGTCGTTGAAGGCGTAGCTAAGTCATTTACTAGTTTTGGAGCATTTATTGACCTTGGTGGATTTGATGGACTTCTTCATCTTAATGATATGTCTTGGGGACATGTAAATCGTCCACGTGACTATGTAAAGAAAGGTGAAAAGATTCAACTTAGACTCATCAATATTGATCCAGAGACAAAGAAAATTAACCTTTCTCTTAAACATATGCAGGAAGATCCATGGACAACATTTGAAGATCATTTCAAGGTTGGA
The DNA here is from genome assembly GCA_963610855.1 of Segatella copri. Taxonomy (GTDB): domain Bacteria; phylum Spirochaetota; class Spirochaetia; order Sphaerochaetales; family Sphaerochaetaceae; genus UBA9732. The sequence goes on along the minus strand of CAVDPO010000190.1, from coordinate 66 downwards.
GACGTAGTTACAGCTCCAGTAACCAAAATGACTACATTTGGTGTATTCATTGAAATTGCTCCTGGA
>CAVDPO010000189.1:0-5034 GCA_963610855.1 Segatella copri | reverse complement strand
CAGATGCAAGACAAACACGTAAAGTGTCAGAACCGTTGGAAAGTTTTGCATACTGGAAGAACTTTGTTGCAAATGGGCTTGAATAAACACCTGAAACATAGCTCTTTAGCATGTAAACGTCGTTGTAATAATAGAATGGGATGACACAGAAATTGGACATAAGGATGTCTTCAGCCTCATGCATCATCTCTGCTCTCTTTGCAGCGTCAGTCTCGGACTTGATGGCTGCAATAAGGTCATCATATTTACTCCAGTCCTTAACAGGATCTACGTAATTGGATCCAACATGTTCTTCTGGGTCAATTACCAATGATGATGAAGATGTGGATGTTGATGCTGACTGTGCCCCTTTCCCGCAGCTGACTAACAAAAAGGCATAGGAGCAAAGAACAACCAATACTAGAAGAATTGATAGTGTTTTCTTCATGGCGTTTCTCCTAAAAAATGATTTGCGATATCTTTATCGTTTTATTAAAAAAAGCACAATAATTTTTACAAAAAATTTGTATTTTTATTCTTAAAATATTCAAAAAATGTACACATACTAACAAAATTCTCTAAACAACACTAAGTGAATACGCAAAATTCTCTAACACCATTATTCAATTTTTATTCAAAATAATAAACTCGTGTCCAATATATTGAACGTATGTGTAACACTGTAAAGGAAATAAATGCTACAATCTTGTACTTTCCCTCACTTTCATTTACTTCTAAGTAATGAAACTACAGAGGTTTTTGCAAAAACCTATACAACGTGGCATGCAACTTTGTGTCCAGGTGCGCGCTCCTCCAATGCAGGCATGCTTTGTGCACATTTCTCGCAAGCATAACGACATCTTGTTCTAAAAGGACATCCTTGTGGCATATTAAGTGGACTTGGAACATCTCCTTCAAGCACAATTCTGTGGCGGTTGCGAGTGATATTGGGGTCTGGAATTGGGACAGCTGAAATCAATGACTGCGTGTAAGGATGAAGTGGATGCTCATTTATTTCGTCAGAACTTGCAATTTCAACAATCTTTCCAAGATACATTACAGCAATTCTTTGAGAGATATGATGCACAACCAAAAGGTCATGAGCAATGAAAAGATATGCTACATTAAGTTTTGCTTGTAAATCTTCAAACATGTTCACAACTTGGGCTTGAATTGAAACATCAAGTGCAGAGACAGGTTCATCACATACAATGAATTTAGGATTTACAGCAAGGGCACGAGCAATCCCAATGCGCTGGCGCTGTCCTCCTGAGAACTCATGAGCGTAACGACGAGCATGTTCTGCATTAAGACCAACATAATCCATAAGCTGTAAAATCTTCTCACGGCGCTGGGCTCGAGTAGAGTACAATTTATGAACGTCCAAAGGCTCTCCAATTATGTCTTCAACTGTCATTCTTGGGTCCAAAGAAGAATAAGGATCCTGAAAAACCATTTGCATATTCTTTCTCATTTGAGAAAGATTTTTCTTTGTAACAAGCTCTCCGTTGAACAAAATTTGCCCATCTGTTGGCTCGTATAAATGTAGTAAAGAACGTCCTACTGTAGTTTTTCCACAGCCCGATTCCCCAACAAGGCCCAAAGTTTCTCCACTTTCAATAGAAAATGAGACATCATCAACAGCTTTGAGATACTGAGTTTTGAAAAAGCCTGTTTTGACTGGGAAATACTGTTTAAGGTTTTTAACTTCTACCAAAGGAACTTTTGAGATTTTGCTATTCATGCTGTTTATGTCATTTTTACTACTCATACGGCATCTCCTTTGCAAACTAAATCCTTAATATTCACCCAACATGCTGCTTTGTGGTTTTCATTTATCCAAATTTCTTCTGGTTTTTCTTCAAGGCATATCTTCATGCACTCTGGGCAACGAGCACAGAATGGACATCCCTTTGGAAGATTGAGAATATTTATTGGCGTTCCAGGAATTGGAATTAGACGCTCTTTCATGTTATTCACATTTGGAATTGAACGTAAAAGCCCTTTTGTATACTCATGTTTTGGATTATAGAAAATCTCACTTCCAGTTCCTCTTTCACAAATACGTCCACCGTACATGACGATAATATTGTCACAAAGCTCAGCAATAACACCCAAATCGTGAGTAACAAGAATTACAGCCATACCCAATTTTTTTTGTAATTCTTGAATAAGCTCAAGAATTTGAGCCTGTATTGTAACATCTAAAGCAGTAGTAGGCTCATCTGCGATGAGAATATCGGGCTCGCAAGCAAGAGCCATTGCAATCATGACACGCTGTCTCATTCCACCAGAAAGCTCATACGGATACTGCTTAATTCTTCTTTGAGGTTCATTAATTCCAACAAGTTCCAAAAGCTCAATTGCACGTGCTTTGGCCTCTTTTCCTTTCTTGTTTGTGTGTAGTTCAATGGCTTCTTTAAGCTGATTTCCTATTGTAAACACAGGGTTTAAGCTCGTCATAGGGTCTTGAAATATAATTGAACAACATTTACCCCTAAAATGGCAAAGTTTCCTTTCACTCCATTCAACGATATTATCGCCCTTATAAAGAATACTACCACCTGTAACTTTTCCAGTATCAGCAAGAATTTGCATAATTGAATACGCTGTAACACTCTTTCCTGAGCCAGACTCACCAACGATACCTAAAATTTCGCCTTCATCCAAATTGAAAGACACGCCGTTGACAGCATGAACTTCACCGGAATCTGTAAAAAATGAAGTGTGTAAGTCGTTCACGCAAAGAAGATGCTGTTTTGGGGCTTGCATAGAAATTTGTCCAGAAACTTGATCTAAAACTTGCTTGTCAATTTTTGAAACTTTTTCGTTCATACTGGCCCCCTACTTTCTAAGTTTTGGATCAAATGCGTCTCTAAGCCCATCTCCCAAAAGATTTAGACTTAGAACAATAAGACATATCATCAATGCTGGAAACAGCAATTTATACGGATAACTTTGAAGTCCACCACGTGCAGAGTTTGCCAAAGAGCCTAACGACGGCATTGGAGCCTGAACTCCCAAACCTACAAAACTCAAATAACTTTCTGTAAAGATCGCAGACGGGATTTGCAGTGCAGTTGAAATAATTATTACAGAAAGGCAATTAGGAATCATATGTTTTTTAATTATCATTCTTGTTGGCGTTCCAATTGACTTTGAAGCCAAAATGTATTCATTTTCTTTTATAGAAAGAATTTGACCTCTAATAAGACGCGCCATTCCAACCCAGTACAGTAGCCCAAAAACAATGAACATTGAAATCATATTTGTACCAAGGGAGCTTAAGAATGAACCACTCTTTAACGTGATAACTGTCTGCAATACAACACTTAACAAAATCACTATGAGCATATCTGGTAGCGAATAAATGATGTCAACAATACGCATCATGACAAGGTCAACTTTGCCACCCATATAACCTGACACACTACCATACACCATACCAATGATAAGAACGATGATGGATGCAAAAAATCCTACGAACAAAGAAACCCTTGTTCCGTAGACAACTCTAATAAAATAATCACGGCATTGCTCGTCTGTTCCAAATATATGAGGAAATCTATAACCGCCTGCATCTATATACTGCTGTTCAAGTTTGCTATAAGTAAACGGAGCAAGGTTTTTTGCACCTTTATCTCTAACTCCATTGACAGAAAGAATTTCCTCGTAGCTATAAGGAACAATCATTGGGGCAACAATTATAACAATAAGAATTAAACCAAGGACTATGAGACTTGCAACAGCAAGAGGATTCTTGAATAGTTTTCTAATTCCATCTTTGAAAAAAGAAGTGCTTTCACTCATAACATCTTGTTGACGTTTTTCTTCTTCACTTGCTTTTTCAAACATAGACGCATTGAATTTGGACAAATCAAGTTGCAAGCTAAACGGGCTTTTAGAAGGACAGGAGCCATGACATGAGATATCTTTTTCTTTCTTTTTTACAATATCATCTGCAATATTTTCTTTAAGATTATTTGCCATAAAAGTCCTCCTCAATCGTATTTAATTCGTGGGTCGACAAGTTTATACAACAAGTCACAAATGACGTTTGCAACTACCATAAGAGTTGCAAGAAAGATTGTTGTTGCCATAATAAGCGTGTAGTCTCTGTTATTAATTGCACTTACAAATTTTGTTCCAATACCACCTACTGTAAATACAGTTTCAACTACCATAGAACCAGTGATAATGTATGCGATCTGTGGCCCTGCATACGTAATAATTGGGATAAGAGAGTTTCTAAGTGCGTGCTTAAAAATAACTTTCCATTTTGCAACACCTTTAGAATGTGCTGTACGAACATAATCCTGTCCAAGAGCATCAAGCATACTAGACTTAGAAAGACGTGTAGTGTATGCCATAGGATATGCAGCAAGTGCAATTACAGGAAGAAGATAATGAGTTTCTGTTGCACTCCAAACAGGAATCCAACCTAACTTGATAGAAAAAACAAGTAGTAGCAACGTTGCCAATACAAAGCTTGGAACTGCAGTAAACAAAGTAGAAAGGAAAACAATAACCCGGTCAGGAAGTCTATTGCGCATGATGGCAGCAATACAGCCAAAAATTGTTCCAAAAATGAGCGCAATAGTTATTGCTAAAAGTCCCAGTTTTGCAGAAATTGGAAATGACTCACCAATAATTTCGTTTATTTCACGACCATTTTTGAGAGAAACTCCAAAATCTCCATGTAAAAGTCCCTTTATATAGTTAAAAAACTGTGTCCATAAAGGCTTATCAAGACCATATCTAGCATTAAGAGCATCTACTGTAGCTTGTGAGAGTGCTTTTTCTCTATTAAAAGGTCCACCTGGAACAGCGTGCATTACAAAAAAAGTGATGAGGCAAATTATAAAAACTGTAGCAATGGCCAACAGTATTCTCTTTATTACATATCTAACCAAAAAACCGCCTCCTACGCATTAAGCTTTTCAAAAAAATAATTGAACCGATTTTGCACTTGATTTGCATTTTATTCAAGTATATTCATTATTTATGCAAAAAAAATCGAGTAAAATGTTATGATTTTTACAAAATTCAGTTTTG
>CAVDPO010000188.1:0-4050 GCA_963610855.1 Segatella copri | reverse complement strand
TCTCTATGTTGGCATGGTGACCCGACAATAATATATCAGGAACAGACATTCCGCAATAGGTCTCCGGACGCGTATACTGTGGGTATTCCAATAGCGGTCCGGTGAAGCTCTCTTCGTCAAGCGAAGAATCTGTGATAACTCCGTCTATTAGCCTATATAGAGCATCAATTATCACCAGGGTAGCTACTTCCCCTGAAGACACAACGTAATCACCAATGCTTATCTCGTCATCTACATAGCGATCAATTATTCTTTGGTCAATACCTTCGTAATGACCGCAAATAAAGACTAGCTTGGGCTCTTGGCTTAAAGCCTTTGCATAATCTTGTGTCAATCGCTTGCCAGACGGCGAAGCATAAATAACTCGTTTATTCATAGCATCAACGCTATCCAGAGCTTTGAAGAGCGGTTCAGGTTTGATGACCATGCCTGCACCCCCACCAAAGGGTGAATCGTCACATTTGTGATGCTTGTCAAGCGCAAAAGCCCTCCAATCTATGAGGTCGTAGGAAATAATCCCAGCCTTGACAGCACGTGCCATGATTGAATTCGTGAAGAAGCCTTGCATAATCTCTGGAAAGAGTGTAAGGACTTCAATTTTCATCCAAATAACTCCCTCTTTAAGAGCCTTATGGTTTCATTTTGGATATCTACATCATCCACAAAAATCCCTTTAAGGTATGGAACAAAGTATTTTTTCCCATCCTGTGCAAGAACCTCAAGTAAAAGAGCTTGAGCGCCATCCACAGTTGAAACCACACTTCCGACTTCTTCGTTATCATATACCAGCTTCATACCCAAAAGGTCTGCTGTGTATACCTCTCCTTTGCCTAGCTTGCTGGCCTGCGTTCTGGGTACCAGAATATCCCATCCGGAAATGAAACGAGCGTCTTCAGGACTATCTATACCTTTGAACTTTACAAGAAGTTCTCCAGCATGGTTTTGGACACTTTCAATTTCAACTTTCCTAAGTTTCCCATCACGTTGAAGTGTTACTTCTTTAAGTGAAAAGAAATGCTCAAAGTCATTAGAAAAAGGTCTAACTTTGACAAAACCTTTCACACCATGAGGGGCTCTAACGGTTCCGGTTGCAAGGACCTGTTTCATACCCAATCAGTCCAGAATTTCAAGGCTTGCATGCTTGCCGGTCTTGGTTGCTGTTGCACTTAGTATAGTTCTAAGAGCTTTTGCAATTCTTCCCTGCTTGCCTATGACCTTGCCCAAATCATCCTGTGAAACTTTAAGCTCAAGAATGGTGGACTTTTCGCCCTCCACAACATTGACCTCTACACATTCAGGATGGTCTACGAGCGATCTGACGATGTATTCGACCAGTTCCTTCTCCACAAGCTCAGTCCTTTACAGCTGCCTTAACTGTGGTTGGGATACCCTGCTTTGCCAAAAGCATCTTAACAGTATCTGATGGCTTTGCACCTACTCCAATCCAATAAGAGACTCTCTCAGCATCAATTTTAACTTGATTTTCTGCTGCTTCAACTGGATGATAATATCCAATTTCCTCAAGTGGTCTACCCTTGTTAGATTCTCTTGAATCCATAACTACTACTCTGTAGTAAGGTCTCTTCTTTGTACCGAATCTTTTCAATCTGATACCAACGCTCACGTCAATTCCTCCTAAACGAATCTCAGTTCATGCCCATTTGCTGCATTAGAGCAGCCTGGTATTTTTTATTTTTAGCGAGCTTCTTCATATTCAGCCGCATCTTTTCAAACTTCTTAAGTAGGTGTCCAACTTCACCAACACTTGTTCCGCTACCCTTTGCAATTCTTTTCTTGCGGGCCGGACCAATTATATAGATATTTTGTCTTTCTTGAATAGTCATTGACTGAATAATTGCCTTTTCTTTTCGCAATTCTTGAGTATTTATGTCGTCTTCAGAGACATTTCCCTTGGCTCCAGGAATCATATCTATAAGTTTTTCAACACCACCCATCTTGGTCATATTTTCAAGCTGGTCTAGATAATCCTGCAAGTCAAAAGTATTTTTGGCCATCTTTGCTTGCAATTTTTCAGCTTGCTCAGCATCAAACGTCTCCTGAGCTTTTTCCACCAAGGAAACAATATCGCCCATCCCAAGAATACGACTTGCCATCCTGTCTGGGTAGAACGGTTCAAGATTGTCCATCTTTTCACCAACACCAATGAATTTAATTGGCTTACCCACAACTTCACGGACCGATAGCGCAGCACCACCTCGTGTGTCAGAGTCAAACTTCGTAAGAATAACGCCTGTTATTCCTACTTTATTTTCAAACTCTTGTGCTATAGTTACTGCATTTTGACCAGTCATTGCATCAGCAACAAAAAGTGTTTCATCTGGATGAATAGCATTGCTAATGTTTTGTATTTCTTGCATCAAATCTTCATCAAGATGCATTCTTCCAGAAGTATCCACTATAAGAACATCATACTGCTCCCACTTAGCTTTTTTGAGCGCATTTTGAGCAACTTTAACAGCATCTTTAGTGTCTGTTTCAGCATATACTGGGACATCTACCTGCTGGCCTAAAACTTGTAGTTGAGTAATTGCAGCTGGTCTTACAAGGTCACACGCTGCAAGCATGACACGCCGGCCTTGTTTTTTTAAGTTAAGTGCAAGTTTAGCACTTGTAGTTGTCTTACCAGAGCCTTGAAGACCCATCATTAAAATAACAGTAACTGTGTCCGGGCCTTTGAGCTTTAGTGCTTGGTTGTCTGGATCTCCTAAAAGCTGAACCATTTTGTCATAAACAATCTTTACAAATTGCTGACCAGGATCAACAGACTTTAAGACTTTATCTCCAAGAGCCTCTTCCATTGTCCTGTTTACAAAACGTCTTACAACACGAAGATTTACATCAGCATCAAGAAGAGCAACTTTTATTTCTTCAACAGCATCTTGGATATTCTTTTCACTTATCTTGGATTTACCAGATATAGAGCGTATTATTGACGAAAATTTATCGCTTATAGAATCAAACATAACTTGTGAATTATCCTTATTTTAATGCAACATGTCAATTTGAGATTAGACTTTAAGATTAGACTTATGAAGCCTTAAATCCTACCCCGTAAACCCTAGCCTTTGAGCTCGTCATACGTACTATCAATGTCTTTTATATCTTCTAGTCTATAGCCTATCATCTTAGAAACTCCAAGCTCTTGCTGAGTAACACCAAGAAGACTATTGGAACCCATTACAGTGTTCTTATTATGAGTGATAATTATAAACTGACTCTTATCATCAAATTTTTCAAGAACACGCAAAAAAGCTCCAATGTTTCTTGCATCAAGAGCTGCATCTATCTCATCTAGGATACAAAAAGGAGATGGTTTTACCATATATGTTGCAAAAAGAAGTGCAACAGCTGTCATTGAGCGTTCACCACCAGAAAGAAGTTGCATGTTCAAAAGTTTCTTTCCTGGTGGTTGAGCAAAGATATCAATTCCAGATTCAAGAACGTTATCTTCTTCTGTAAGCCTAAGTTCTGCACGTCCTCCACCAAAAAGAGTGCTATACATTTCTTGGAAATTGTCCGCAATTTGCTTGTATGTTTCAATGAACATTTCTTCACTACGTCTTTTTATTTCTGTAATAACTTCTTGCAAGTCATTCTTTGCACGTGTTAAGTCGTCCATATTCTTACTATAAAAATCAAAATTCTTTTTAGCTTCGTTATACTCATCCTCTGCCATATAGTTGATATAACCTAACTCTTGAATTCTCTTTTTTGTAGTCTCTAGCTCTCCTTTAAGAACATCATACGATTGAGTTATCTCATGATTATTAAATTCACGTAGACTTTTACCTGTGCTTTCAAAAAAATCGGTATGTATTTTTTGGATTTGCTCGCCAAGGCTTCTAATATTTTCACGTCCTGTGGCAATCTCTCCAATAAGTTGTTGCTTGCGGTCAAACTTATCTTGGAATTGTGAGTTGTCAGCTCTCACTTGCAAAGTTTTTTCTTCAATGGTCGAGTTTAGAGCACAGACTTCATCTTTGACTTGCTTAATTTCTTCAAAAAGCTCGTTTTTTCGTGCTTTAGCAT
>CAVDPO010000187.1:0-9222 GCA_963610855.1 Segatella copri | reverse complement strand
ATAACAATATAGTTAAACTTATTTGAATAACCATGCCACTCTTCTGCTTGGTCATATGTCACTTGATATGAATAATCTTGAATTTCAAGATAGTGTTCTTTAAGTTGCTTGGCAAGTTCTGGGCTGTCAATTAAAAGAGTAAGCTCAGAAGAACTGTGCATGCTGCGATGGTTGAAATTAGAAGAACCACAAATAACATAACGTTCATCTACAATGAAAAGTTTTTCATGAAGCAAAGAGCCATTTGTATATGCATTAGGATCTTCCATCCATACATCAACTCCCGCATCAAGTAAATATTTTGTGGAATACTTTGCAGCTTTAATCATGCTTTCTCTGTCATCATGCCTTAAAATCATTTGTATTTTTACACCTCTAGAAGTGCATGCCTTCACAGCATCATACATGTCGTAGTCCAAAGTTGGTAAGAAAGGTAATATAAGGACTTCTTCTTTGGCTTCTGCAAGAACAGCCCCATAAAGAGGAGCAATAGAGCCCCCATTTACTTGGTTTGCAATCCATCCGTTAAGAAGTTCTTTTTCACTAGCATCATTACATGTTGCGTTATCATCAAAGGTTTCCCCTACAACTCCATTCTCAACCTCATTGCTAGAATAAACATTTGCAGAAGTCTTACACGTACCATCACAAACAACATCAAAAGCATTAGAATCAATTTCTTCCCACGAATAAGTATTCCAAAAATCTATAAAATCACTGGACAATTTTTTTGCACAAGAAGCAGAGTCAAATACATACATAGCATCTCTATCACCACCATTTGCAACCGAATTATTGGAAATATAATTCAAATTCATACCACCAACAGCCACATGCAAACCATCCGATACAAAATACTTACGATGCTCTCTGTAAAGAAGATTTATGCCCCAAGGAATACGATTTAGAGAAAATTTATTATACTCAAGCAAATGCACACCATAATCCCTAAGGCCATATAAAGTTCTCAAGTAAAACCTAGACTCTGTCATGTCCAAAGAACTAGAAGAATCTATAACAAGATAAACATCAACCCCACTTTGAGCTTTTTCTTTCATCAAATCAAAAACTTCTTGGTTTAAGTCGCACTCAGAACCCAAAAACACAGTTGCAATGAAATAAGAGTGCGTTGCATCAAGCATTTGAACAAGACGCTCTACCCATAAAGGACCATCATTGTAGATCTCTGGATACGTCATTGTTATATCTTCATACCCAAGAATTTCCAATTTTTCCTCTAGGCCGATACTATCGTCTATAGCAACTTTGTTTGTCATTCCATATTGAGACAAAAGTGCCTCATAAGATGTTTTGCAAGAAACGCAAAGTGTAAGAGAAATTGCAATAATGATAATGAGAATTAAGAAATTTCTACTCTTATAAATTTTCTTCACTGTCTATTCTCCACTTAAAACTCAGTAAAAGAACAAGGCAATAAAGTTTCAAAAGAATAATGTTTAATAACTTTGCTTGTGCTTGATACCATATAAATTTGACTATAAGGAGACATGAATTCAGAAAGAAACTGTCTACATATTGCACAAGGAGGTGCAGGGGCTTGCGCTTGTGTTGCTACAGCAAGTAGCTTGAAAGATGTCTTTCCTTCATTTGCAAGAGCTGCCATACTAGCACCCCGCTCTGCACAAATAGTTGCTCCAAAAGAAGCATTTTCAACATTACAACCTTTGTAAATATTGCCATTTTCTGTAAGAAGTGCAGCCCCAACGTGAAATTTTGAATAAGGAGCATATGCGTTCTTTTGAACTTCTAGTGCAGCAGAAAGAAGGTCTCCAATGACAGTTGTATCATAGAATTTTCGCACTTCGTTAGAAAACAGACCATCAAACTCATTCAAACTAGAAAAACGAGGAAATTTGTCTAATGTTGGAATTATTAGATCTGCTCCATTTTCAAGCATTTCTTGAAAATTTGAAGATCCTTCTATTCCTGTTAATCCCACAGAAGAACACAAAGCATCTTTTGCCGCTCTATGTCCTTCTAAAGAAGTATCAAATACTATACTTTCTTCAGGAGAAATCCCTAATGAGAGAGTGCAATACTTATAAATATCACCATGTGGTTTTTGCCTTTCAATGTCCTTTTTATATGCAATAACAGAAAACGATTTAAATGAAAGGTTTAATTTTGAAAAAACATTTGAAAGTTCTTTTTCATTTTCTGCACCACTTACTGCAATTTTTACCCCTGCTGTTACACAGTCTTTAATAAAACGCAAAGAAGAGGAATTTATAGCACTTATATCAAAAACGACACCCTTAAACATTAGATCTCCCACTTTTAATTTACAGAACTAGCATTGACGTAAGAATTTACCTTCTCCTGGAACTCCAAAATACTTTCCATTATCCATTATCACTTTACCACGCAGTATAGTCGTCTCAACTTTGCCATGAACCTTAAAACCTCTATATGGAGTATACAAAGAAGCAGAATGTACATTGTCATCTTCAAAGGTCCAATTAACAGAAGGATTGAACAAAACAAGGTCTGCATCTGTTCCAATTTCTAATGAGCCTTTATTAGGATAAAGACCAAATAGTTTTGCTGGGTTAGAACTCATGAGCTCAACAAGTTTTGTAAATGGGAAATCCTCTTTTTCTTGCGTCTCTTGGGCCTTTTTAAGAACATCATCCCTAAAAGTATTGAGAAGCACAAACATCTCTTCTGTTCCAGGGATTCCTGGATAAATTGTTCTACAATCACTACTTGAAAGTTTTTGTTCTCTTGTAAAAGCACAATGGTCTGTTGCAACAACTTGCACTTCTCCATTGACTACAGCTTTTTGTAAGACAAGGTTATCGATCTTATCTCGCAAAGGAGGGGTCATAACATAAAGGGAGCCATCAGGTCCATTGAGTTTGCTCTTATCTAAGAAAAGATAGTGCGGCGTTGTCTCAACATAGACTTCTAGGCCTTTTGCGCGAAGTCGTCTTACTGCATCAAGCCCGCATTTTGAAGAAACATGAACTACATACAGCGGGCAATTTGCTTCTAAAGCTATTGAGCCAAAAAGGTCTATTGCTTTGCCCTCGGCCTCTGCTGGGCGCATTTTTGCATGTGATGCTGGAGAGAAATCTCCTTTCCAGTTGTCAGAAATCTCTTCAATCATTGGGTTGAACTCGCAATGAGCACAAACCATGAGCCCAAGCCTTTTTGCATTCTTAAACAAGTCTAAAAGATCGTCTCTATTTTCAATTAAATATCCAGTATTTCTATATGTTGTAAATATTTTTAAGGTTTTGATGCCCATTCTCTTGAGATCTTCAAGCTGTTTACCAATCGTAGAATTATAACCATGGCCATAAACACCTTGGTGAATTGTGTAATCAATAGCCATACCGGGGCGCATTTCGTCTAATCTATAGTTTGCACTATCAACAAGGCCCATTCCTTTGTTGTGATCTGCAAAATCTACTACGGTTGTAACTCCTCCAAAAGAAGCTAATCTAGAACCTTGAACAAAACTGTCGCAAGTAACTGTTCCCCGGCTTACTAAATGGTAATGAGTATGAGCATCAATAAGCCCAGGCATTACAATGAGGCCTGTTGCATCAATGACTGTAGTATCTTTAGAACAAGAATTCTCCTCAATAGAAGGTTCCATTTTTGAGATTTTGCCATCTTCAACTAAAAGAGATGCTTTTTTCATAGTCTTATCGTCTACTACAAGACCATTTTTTATTAGAATAGCTGGCATATAAACTCCTTTTGTTCCCTCTTCACTATGCGTGGCGCCTCTTATACACGTGCATAACTACACGTGCACAACTGGATTTTTGGCTGCCATGACTTCGTCTACACGACCAATTACTGTTTTTTGCGGTGCATCATGTAGTTTTTGAGCATCATTATAAGCAAGATCATGTAGTTTTATCATTGCATCACAAAAAGCATCCAATGTTTCTTTTGATTCACTTTCTGTTGGCTCAATCATTAGTGCTTCATGAACAATCATTGGAAAGTACATTGTTGGTGGATGATAACCGCAGTCCAAAAGTCCTTTTGCAATATCTATTGCTGTTACTCCTGTCTCTTCTTTAAGACGTGAAAGACTCATTACAAACTCATGCATACACCTTGTGCCATATGGTATTTCGTATACATCTTTAAGTCTTGCAAGAATGTAATTTGCATTAAGAACAGCATTTTCTCCACATTCTCTAAGCCCTTCGCCACCCATTGAAAGAATAAAAGCATACGCTTTAAGGAATACAAGGAAATTTCCCCAAAAAGTACTAACTTTGCCAATTGATTTGCAAGAATCCCAAGAGAAAGAGTACTCACCACTGCTAGAAACAGTAATATTAGGCTGAGGCAAGAAAGAAGATAACTCTTTTTTGACCATAACAGGACCACTTCCGGGACCACCACCACCGTGTGGAGTTGAAAATGTTTTGTGTAAATTCAAGTGGACAACATCAAATCCCATGTCTCCAGGGCGTGCTTTTCCCAAGATAGCATTCAAGTTTGCTCCATCGTAGTAAAGTAAGCCTCCCGCCTTGTGAACCAATGATGCAATTTGAAGAATATCTTGCTCAAAAAGACCCAAAGTACTTGGGTTTGTAAGCATTATACCTGCAATATCAGGACCAAGTTTTGATTTGAGATCATCAAGATCCACAAGTCCGCGCTTGTCTGCTAAAACTTGAACAATCTCAAAACCATTTACAGCTGCACTTGCCGGGTTAGTTCCATGGGCTGACTCCGGAACAAGTATCTTCGTACGTGCTAAATCGCCTTTTTCAAGGAAGTAATTTCTAATAATTTTGAGTCCGGTGTACTCCCCGTGAGCACCTGCACATGGTTGCAAAGTTCCCCAATCCATTCCTGTAATTACGCAAAGTTGTTTTAGAAGTTCATGCATGACCTCTAAGCTGCCTTGAACTGTAGAAACATCTTGTAATGGATGAATATTGGTAAAGCCTTCAAGAGAAGCTATTTGCTCGTTTACTTTTGGATTGTACTTCATTGTACAAGAGCCCAAAGGATAGAAACCGTTATCAACTCCAAATGCCATAGTAGAGAGTTTTGTGTAATGTCTTACTACATCTAACTCTGACACTTGTGGAAGTGTTGCAGGATTTTCTCTTCTTAAACTAGGAGATAACTCTAGACCATAAGTTGCATCACAAAGAGAACAATTAGGGGCAGGAACATCTAGCCTTGGAAGTCTAAAAGAGCCTCTTCCTTCTTTAGAAATATCAAAAATTGTAGGAACGCTCATGAGAAGAACCTCCTTGCACAGTCAATATAAAAGTCCATTTGCTCTTTAGTTCTTTTTTCTGTTACAGCAACTACAAGAACATTGTCATCTTTGCAGTCTCTTGTGATATTAGAGAGTTTAACACCAGCAAAAATATCATGTTCAAGCATCTTTTGTACAAAGCTATCCAGTACTTGGCTATTGTCAAACTTTACTGCAAACTCACACCAAAATGGTTTTTGAAAAGCAAGAGAAAGACCTTTAACACTCTCAAGCCCATGAGCTAGATAATGGCTTTTTGCATAGCATTGCTGTGCTACTTCTTTTATGCCCTTCCATCCAAGTAGTGCAACATGAACAGCACTTGTAAGTGCCATAAGAGCTTCATTAGAACATATGTTGCTTGTGGCTCTTTCTCTCTTTATATGTTGTTCTCTAGCTTGAAGAGTAAGAACGTAACAAGTATCACCTTTAGTATCAACTGTACGCCCTACAATTCTTCCTGGAATTTTTCTCATAAGAGGCTGTTTTACTGCCATATAACCACAATAAGGACCACCAAAACCCATTGGAATACCAAAAACTTGAGTATCTCCAATAGCTATGTCAGCACCCCACTCTGCTTGGCTTTTTTGCATTGCTAATGACAAAGGATCAGAAGAAATTGCAAGTAAAGCGCCACTTTCATGCACCATAGTAGCAAGATTAGTATAATCCTCAACAATGCCATATTTATTAGGTGTTTGAACAATTACTACTGCTGTTGATGAATTTAGGACACCATTTATTGCATTAAGATCTACTTGCCCATCTTGTTCAGGAACAACATGAACAAGATGCCCTCTTCCTTTTGCCCATGTTTGAACACAGTCTATAGCAAAAGGATGCATTGTAGATGACACGACTATTTCATTGCTTTTTCTTCTATTTGAAATACCAAGAGCAGCAGCCTCTGCGGCTGCACTTGCTCCGTCATACAAAGAAGCATTTGAAACATCCATGCCAGTTAGAGAGCATATCATGCTTTGGTACTCAAATATACTTTGTAGCACACCTTGAGAAATTTCTGGTTGGTATGGAGTGTATGCTGTAACAAATGAAGGAAGAGAGGTTATAGATTTTACAGCAGAAGGAATAATATGGTCATAACTTCCCTCTCCTAAAAAAGAAATACCTTCTACGTTACATCTTGCGAGAGCACTTATATGCTCTATAACTTCATGCTCACTCATCCATGAGCCAATAGGAAGATCCTCTTTAAGTCTTACTTTTTCATCTATTCCATTGAAAAGTTCATCTACAGACTCTATCCCTATAGTCTTGAGCATTTGTTTTTGGTCTTCACTTGTGTGAGAGATATATGGATTCATTAATTCTCCTCTTCAAGGAACTTCTCATATTGGGATGCATCCAAAAGGTCGTCAGCTAAAACAGCATCTTTCATTTTATAAATAAATGCACCATAAGGGTCTTCATTGACTTTTTCAGGGCTTCCGTCAAGTTCGTCATTGACTTCGCAAATTTCACCAGAAACTGGAGAAATAATTGGGCTTGCAGCTTTTACTGATTCAATATTAGAAATCTCTTCGCCAGCCTCAAATGTATCTCCTACTTCTGGAAGCTCAACATAAACTATTTCTCCTAATGCATCTTGTGCATGGTCTGTAATTCCAACTGTTGCAACTCCGTCTTTTACGACAACCCATTCATGGTCTTTGCTATACATTCTGTCAGCTAATACTTTACTCATATAAAACTCCTTCTTCTTATGCTTTTATAGGTTTTTACAAAAATGTTCTTTTAAGAACTCTAAATCAAGATTTGGATACAAAACAAACTTGCTCAAAAGATTATGAACTCGTTTTATAGCTTCTTCTTTTGCGCTTGGGTCTGTCACAGCTTTTGATTTGCTTAAGGTGCCAGCTTTTTCTCCTTTTGTAATTTTTGCAGGCCGAGTATTTTGTAATACCAACGCAATGATAGATGCTATTTCTTTCATCTCTGTAACACCCATTCCTAAAGTAGTAACTGCAGGAGTCCCAATTCTAAGACCACTTGTGTACCAAGGACCATTAGGATCAAAAGGAAGAGCATTACGATTAAGCGTTATTCCGCAATTAATTAAAGCGCTTTCTGCTTGTCTTCCGTTAATGCCAAAGCTAGAAACGTTAAGTAGCATTAAATGGTTGTCTGTTCCACCTGTTTGTAATGTAATTCCTTCTTTTATAAAGGCTTGCGCTAAAGCTTTTGCATTTTCAACAACCCTTGTTGCATAATCTCTAAAAGCGGGTTTTGAGGCCTCTGTTAATGCTACTGCTTTTGCTGCCATTACATGTGGAAGTGGTCCACCTATCACAAGAGGGCATCCCTGGTCAACAGAGTCTGCAAAACGTTGTTTACACAAAATCATGCCACCTCGTGGCCCTCGAAGTGTTTTGTGCGTTGTAGTTGTAACGACATCGGCCCATTTGACTGGGTCATAATCCCCTTCAAAGACTTTTCCTGCAACAAGTCCGGCAAAATGTGCCATATCACACATAAGAACAGCTCCGCAGGAATCAGCTATTTCTCGCATGCGTCTAAAGTTAATCTTACGAGGGTATGCGCTATAACCAGCAAGCAAAATCAATGGTTTTATCTCACAAGCAAGCTTTTGGATTGCATCATAGTCAAGAAGGCCTGTTTTTTCGTCTACTGCATACGAATAAGAATCAAACATGTGAGCGGACACATTAAGTCTATACCCATGTGTTAAATGCCCACCACTGTAATAATCCAATCCCAAAAGTCTTTGATTACCAGTTTTTTCTCTTATTACGTCCCACTGCTCACGCGTAAGATTTGCCGGATTTGTAACACCCATTTCTTCAAGAGCTGGAACTTCAACCATTGCATTAAGAATTGCCCAGTAAGCACATAAATTAGCATCTGCCCCACTATGAGGTTGTACATAAGCATGGTCTGCACCAAAAAGTTCACATGCCGTTTTACAAGCATAGTCTTCAATGGCATCCACATTGTCGCATCCTGCATAATAGCGGTGATATGCAAACCCTTCTGCATATTTGTCTGTAAGAAGATTTCCCATTGCAAGGTGTACAGCTGGGCTACTGTAGTTTTCACTTGCAATAAGCTTAAGGTGACTTCGTTGGTTATCAAGTTCACCTACAATACGGCTTGCCACAAGAGGGCTTACTTTGCTAATTTCTTCCAGCTGCGCCAAATATGCAACCATTGTATCGTCAAGTTCTTCACCTAAAGACCTTACATGCTCTAAATATTCTTTCAATGCGCTTTTTTTTGACACTTACCTCTCCTAATTACAACTTACCAAGGTTTTTGCAAAACGGCCTTTTATCTCGCAAGTTCAAATTCAACCTACACAAAGCCCTTTTCGCAAAAATCTCACAATGATCCAACTTTTCTTTTTACTTGTCCTTGTCTTTCTTTCGAGAAATAACCTCTGGAGCAACGTATGCTGGCATTTGAGCCACTTTTTCTTTGGAAGATTTCTCTGATTTTCTTCCCTTGCTTTCTTTTCTAATTTCACCTCTAGCCATAGAAAACCTCCATCGCGTTCTTGGACACTAAGTGCCTTTACTGTAGATTACTGAAATTTACTAAAAATTTCTCGCAAATTTCCCACAAATTACTGCAAAAAACACATTAGATAGCCTTTGAATGATACATCCTATCAAGTGTTAACGTCAAACAATATTGACATCCAAAAAAGTTTTGAGTTAACGTACTAATGTTGCACTAATGCTTTCACACAGCACAATTTGGAGGAATAATGGCTAAAGAAGAGGCAATTGAAGTTGAAGGTCTTGTCAAGGAGGCACTTCCTAACGTGATGTTCCGCGTAGAACTTAAAAATAACCACGTAATTCTTGCTCACATGTCAGGCAGAATGAGACAAAACCATATCAAAATTGTCCCGGGAGACAAAGTAAGAATTGAAATGTCTCCATATGATCTTACAAAAGGCAGAATAATCT
>CAVDPO010000186.1:0-3004 GCA_963610855.1 Segatella copri | reverse complement strand
CCTGTTGAGCATTCACTTGTAAGCAAAATGATTGAAACGGCTCAAAAACGTGTTGAAGAAAGAAACTTTGATATAAGAAAGCATCTTTTGGAATATGATGATGTTCTTAATGAACAAAGAAACTTCATCTACTCACAAAGAGATGAAATTCTTTTAGATAACAACATGTTAGAGAGAGCTTTATCTGCAGCTTTTGAATTTGTTGATGAAGCAATAGAAAACTGCCATTCTAAAAATACAAACAACCTAACACTGCTACACCAAAATCTTATGGATAAGATTAGTTTTGACTATAAACCAGAGCAAGAAGATGGAAATCTCTCTAAAGAGGCACTTTCTACAAAAATAAAAGATACCATACGAAAAGAAGTAGAAGAGAAAGCCTTAGTTATTGGTCAAGAACCTTTTAATGAATTAATTAGGCAATTCTATCTAAAAGAAATAGACACAAGATGGCAAAACCACTTAGAAGAACTTGAAGATTTAAGAGATGCTGTGTCATTGCGCTCTTATGCACAAAAAAATCCGCTTTTAGAATACAAACTTGAGGGATTTGAGATTTTTGATACTATGATTGATCAAATCAAATCAACTATTGCAAAAATACTCATTAGAATACAATTTAGGCTAAATGCTAATAATGAAAAGTCTAATTTTGCATTGCGTCAAAGAAAAACAATTGAATCTCACAAAGAAAGTTCTCAGTTCTTTGGAAGTGTAGAACAACAAGCATTACGAGCAAAAAGTAATACGAATACCGGGTCAACGGGTACATCAATTCAAATTGTTCGTTCAACTCCAAAAGTTGGAAGAAACGACCCTTGCCCATGTGGTAGTGGTAAAAAATACAAAAACTGTTGTGGAAAAAACCAAGGCTCAGCAAATAGCTGAGCCGTCTAATTATTTTTTTGTATTCCCGCGAAATACTTTAACAAAACAAGCTTTAATTGGTTATGTCTCCCCTAGTTTCATGCAAAATTCTACGGACTTCTGGGTCTGTAAATACTTCTTCTATTTCATTAGATGTCAAGCCAACAAACTCATGGCATAGATAATGTATCCAAGTTTCATCACTTGGAGAATTTAGAACATGTTTTCTACAGTAATAATCAGGCTGTACAGGAAGAGGTGGAGTTGTTTTGTAAAGAGGCACTTTATAGTCATAAACAGCAATTTTTAGGTCTTCACGTGGTATTCCCTTGTCCATGATGACTTCTGCAAGTTTGTTTACAGTATTTCCAGTGTCAAAAATATCATCAACAACTAAAACTTTATCTCCTGCTCTTAAATACTCTGGAGAATAAGTCCAACCATCAACTTGAACTTTAGTTTGGTCTCGTAAAACAGTATATGAACGAGCTACAACAGCAGCATAGAGAACTGGGCGCCTTTTTTCTTTTAGACAAATCATTTTGAAATACTCAGAAAAAACGTTTGCCATGTAAACGCCACCTCTAAGAGAGACATAAATCACATCTGGAATAAAACCATCTTCTTTGTGCATCTTATAAGCAAGTTTGAGAGCACTGTCTCTTATGACATCATGTGGTACAAAATCTTTCATGCTGCATGCCTCCGTGGTATCAAAAGTATCAAAACAATTAAATTTGCGTTAGAATTTCTGGGCCGTTTTCTGTTATAGCTATTGTATGTTCAAAATGTGCAGACGGTTTATGATCTGCTGTAATTACAGTCCAACCATCTGGCATGTCTATAATATTTTTTGTTCCTAAATTAATCATTGGCTCAACTGCAATTACCATACCTTCTTTAACTCTTGGGTTTGGCATATACCGGCAAACATAATTTGGAATTTCTGGGTCTTCGTGAACTTGTAAGCCTACTCCATGTCCACAATACTCTCTTACGACTCCAAAACCATTTTTATTTGCATGATCAAAAACTGCAGCGCCAATGTCTTGAATTCTTGCGTGAGGATTATCTAAAGCACTAATTCCCTTGTATAAGCACTCTCTAGTAACTTTTACAAGTTTTTCTACTTCTGGAGGAACACTACCAACAATGTATGTTCTTGCACTGTCAGAAAAGTACCCCTTTAGATTTATTCCCAAGTCAATACTTACAATATCACCTTCATGAATTATTTTTTTTCTTTTTGGTATTCCATGGATGATCTCTTCATTAACACTTACACAAGCTGTGGCAGGAAAGCCCTCAAAATTTAAGAAAGCTGGTTTTCCACCATGTTTAATTATAAAATCATGGCAAATTTTATCAATGTCCATTGTAGACATTCCAGGAAGAACCTTGCCTTCTAGAGAATCCAATAGCCTACAAAGAAGATGGCAGGACTCTCTTATTCCAGCAATTTGCTCATTTGTTTTCAGAAGAATCATGCAAATACCTCACAGCTGTATCAAGTAATCCGTTAATAAATTTATAATTAACCTCAGTGCTGTATTCCTGAGAAAGTTTTACAGCTTCATCAATTACAATATTGGGATGGATATCCTTGCAATACAATAAAGAATATATGCTAAGCCTAAGAATGTTACGGTCTACAAGGTTAATATTTTCTATACTTCTTTTTGATGAAAAACGATTTATCATCTCATCTATTTCATCCAAATGCTCAAGAACTCCATTTATCATGTAAGTTGCATACAAAACAACTTGCGACTCAAGATTGTCCTGTTCTTCTTTAGTGTAACCAGCAAAACAACCTTCATAAGGAACAGCACAATCATGTATTCTTGAATTAAAATCAAGAGAATAAAGAGTCTGGACAGCAATTGCTCTAGCAAGGTGTCTTGTTTTCATGGAGCTTGAGTCCTACTTATTTCAAGTACTTAATTGAAGCTTGAGATCTAAGATCTTCAATAAGAGAAAGATAAGCTTCTTGGAAAACTTCACTTACTTTTTCGCTATACAAATAGCTAGTAATATAATCACGAACAGTAGTTGTTTCTGTTGGAGAGATTTTATCATCAAGACCTAAGATCTTTGTATCGTTATGAACAGAAACTTTCACAATATGATATCC
>CAVDPO010000185.1:0-2482 GCA_963610855.1 Segatella copri | reverse complement strand
CTTAATAATATTCAGTAAAATCTCTTCCGATATAAAATTAATCATAAAAGATTT
The DNA here is from genome assembly GCA_963610855.1 of Segatella copri. Taxonomy (GTDB): domain Bacteria; phylum Spirochaetota; class Spirochaetia; order Sphaerochaetales; family Sphaerochaetaceae; genus UBA9732. Next base: position 2,428 of record CAVDPO010000185.1, on the reverse strand, counting down.
TTTTACATCAAGATCCCACTCTTCAGAAATCTTCTCCAAATCTTGAGAGATATCTTGCGTGCTCTCTTTCTCTATTGGATATGTCTTTTCAAAAAAGCGCCCCGTAAGGCCAAACTTTTTTTCCACATACATTCGAGATGGACTTGTCCACAAAATTGCAAGAACTATTAGAACGCCCACAACTTCTGTAATGACATAGGAAGCTGCCACCCCCAAGATATTTCTACTTGGAATAAGAATTAAGCCCGCTATTAATAAAAAAAGGCAATTTCTAACCAAAGACATCATTGATGCAAGATATCTTCTTCCTATAGACTGCCAAAACGCAGTAACAGAAGTATTAATTCCGGTAAAAAGAATGCTTAATGAAAAAACCTGTAGAGCCATGTTTGCCACAGAATTTGCACTGTCTAGCTTGATACCAAAGAAAGAAAACAAAGAGGAAGAGAAAAAAACAAAACAAAGTGCAATACAAAGAGAAAGGCATGAAACCGTAATCAACGCTCTTTTTAGAACCGCATAGATACCATTAGTATCAGACTCTCCAGAGAGAAAAGAAATCACTGTCTGAATAGATGCAGAGTTGCCATCATAAACACCTACTGGAATTGTACTTAGAGTGTAAATTATACCATAAACAGCAACATAAAAAGTACCACTAGAGCCACCATAACGTAAAAGCATAGTATTAAAACTAAGCATAACAACAGCAGAAAAAACTTGAGAAGAGCCTAAACCAAAGCCATTAGAAACAGTATTTCTAACTTGCTCAAAATCCAAAGAACCCAATTTTAGACTTAGCAATTTGTCTTTTTTTAGAAAATGAGTTAAAAGGACAATAAGACCTAAAAACTCACCAATACACAAAGAAAGAGAGGCTCCTTTAATTCCCATTTCCATAAACTTCATAAAGACAATATCAAGGACAATATTAGTAATAATCACCACAGCAGAAGCAATAGCAACAAGACGAGGATTACTGTCAGTTCTAACGGAAGCAGAAAAAATGTGGTACATAATGAAAATTGGCGCTGACCACATAACAACTCCAAGATATTCTTTTGCGAGAGGATAAAGATCTTCTGTAAAGCCCAAAAAAGAAAAGTACGCTTTCTCAAAAAGCAACGGACAAAGAGAAATAAGGCTAATAATCAAACCCAAAATAAGCGCAGAATGAAAAACTTTATTGGCGTTCTCTTTATCATAGGCCCCAAGAAATCTACTAATGTTAACGTTGGAACCTACCCCTATAGTTATCCCAAATAAAGCGTAAATCAAATAAACTGGCGTTGATATATTAGATACAGCAAGACCTGTATCGCCTACAAGATTTCCAACTAGAGTTGCATCCACTAAAGTGCAAATTGTTAAGGCAAGAGATGAAAAAATCCCCCATATCAAAAAATATCTATAAGCGCTATATTGAAACCTAGTATCCACACCTAGGAACTGTATCAAAATAATTTGAACATTTCTACTTATTCAATAGTGAGAATATCACAAAAACCTGTAACTTCAAAAATCTCACTGATTGTCTCATTTACATTTTTAACAATCATTTTTCCTTGTTTGTTCATTACTTTTTGTGCAGATAAAATAACTCTAAGTCCAGCTGAAGACAAATATTCAAGCTCTCCAAAATCTAAAACAAGATTCTCTACGCCACTAAGACTTTGTTTAAGATCAAATTCCAGTTGAGGAGCTGTAGTAGTATCTAAACGTCCTATAACAAATATTGTTAATTCATTTCCGTTTCTTTCTTTTCTAATTTCCATCTCTTTTCTCCTTAAGGTTAGAGTATATACAGAAAACAGCAAAATTTGTTAATAAGTTTTACAAGAAGGTTTTTGAAAAAGCTTTTTTGTCCAAATTGCTCCAAATACCAAAATTGCAATAGATATAAAAAGCCCAACGCAAATTAAAAAATGATTATACTCAAAAGCAAAATACACACCACCATCTCCAACTTGTGGCAATGGAATTGGGTCGTACGGCATGTCGTTTTCACTTAGTATTTTTTTAATATTAAGTAAATTCACAACAGGAATTCCTCTTGCCGCATATTCAAAGACAAGTCCTCTATCCTTGGAAGTTGGTATTCTTGGAGGATTTGTTACAAGCCCCTCTGGAAAAGATAATGTATAGGTCGATGTCCCTGTGTTAGGACTAGCTCCACCCACATTTACAAACAAAGAAATATCTTCTCCATACAGTTCAAGTCTTCTTTGAATACTCTTTTCTATATCGTTGTAATCAATAAACTCAACACCTTCATTTTGTCCCAAAGAAACTACTGTACCTCTAGTATCTTCGTATAAAAGACCGTCAAAACCACCCTTACCATAGTCATCATCACTTCCAGGAGAGATTGCCAAAAACTCAAAATCAAGTAATCCGGAATTAAGCAGTACCTTACACATTGTTGCAA
>CAVDPO010000184.1:0-8123 GCA_963610855.1 Segatella copri | reverse complement strand
TTATTTTGTTGGCAATTGACCATATCATATTGGCTTCTTGCGTTATATCTACCGGTGTTTCGTCCCATGTAAAATCTATAGTGTTAATGAGTTTAGTGTCCATAAGTAATGAGTTCCCTCTCCAAAGTTGATTTTTATTATAGCCTATAATTTTGAAAGTAGAAAAAAATTCTCTTCGCAATAAATTCTCTAGACTATTTATCCACAACCTCTGAAAGAAGTTCTTTTATAAAGACATCTACACTTGTGTCTGGATTGTCATAGTATTCTGCACCTTTGTTTGTTCTTCGTATATCGCTTGCAAGTTTAGATGATTTGATTAACTCTGCACGTAATATGGCTTTATAGACATCTTCTAAAGAAATTTGCTTCAACATTTCTTCAATTGTTTCCTTGTTCTTTATGTCTGCATCTCTCGGAAGCCTAAATTCTTTTCTTATTTCCTTGACATATCCATCTGTCGTATTGATTGGTCTTCTAAATTCCTTCTTATGTAATAGTAGCCACAAGTCAAAACAAATATTACTGAAAGCATGATAAATCCTACGTCTATCCTCTCTAGGTTTCCTGCAGTACTTTCTATCTAATTCAATACATGTTTCAAGATTCTTTGAAAACAATATTTCGTCAAAGTCATGATCAAAAATGCAGACGCTGTCATACTCAATGCCATTTCCTCTTAGTTTGTCGGCAGTTCCCTTTGAGATGTTAAACTTGACAATCTTCCTTGGAAAATCAGATAAGAGATTTGCCAAATGCTTCAGATATAGTTCTTCTTGTTGGCCCTCAACTACACAGAAAACTGTCTTCTTATATCGTTTTCTATTTTCCACTGCTTACAATCTCCGAAAAGTCAATATATGGAAGGGTCGCATATTTTCCCTTGAAATAGTTAATCATGTAGTTCTCATCATTCCTTACTTCCGTTGATCCAAAATCAGCAAGAGAGTATAAGTCGCTCTTGTATGAGACAGTATCTTTTTCAACAAAGAAAATTTGGTCTCTCCTAAAGAGTTTATTACTGAGATATATTGGATTATGGGTTGTGAATACAAGCTGGGCACCTTCCTTATTTATAGAAGGATCACTGAACACAGAGATTATTCCCTTTACTATTTCAGGATGCAACGAAGAATCAAACTCATCAATAACCAACGCATGTCCATTTGAGAAATGTGCTGCGAACAAAATTGCAAAATCAATGAGTTTTATGGTCCCTCGTGATTCCATAAGATTCGCATTCAACAGAACTTTATCTCCTTTTCTGTCATACAAGGAGCAAAGCTCTACACTGTTTCCAGCTCCTTTATCATCTTTTTCTTCACACTTAAAGCATATTCCATGGGCTCCTATGTCTGCTTTTTTTGCAAACTTATCCAAAGTTTCATTCCAAACTAAACAGTCTTTAGCCCCCGCCGGTATATTTTCAAATCTTAGGCTTGTGCTATTAATTGGGAAATCTGTCATTGCAGTAATTCCTTCTCTGAAAAAGTCCATAACGGAGTCTGCAATTGCACTACATATAGTAGATTTGAAACCTCTAGCTAGGAATATATCTGTCTTATCTGTATTCTTGCACAAGACCTTTTCAACGTTATCAAGAAACGTTTCTGTAACAGAGAGTTTTTTTATTGCTTCCTTGTCTCTTGCAATAGTTATTGAAGAACCATTACGCTCAAAAAGGGTTATTTTCTTTTTCTTTTTGAAATACTCAAGCTTTTCAAAGACCACTTCTCTTTGAATCCTTTCAAGCCTACCAACCTTCACAGCTATGGAATATCTAAAATGGTCTCCTTTGTAGATAAACTCAATGGAAAACTTCATTGGATTCTCATCCCCTTCACACAAGCTTGGCAATAGCTCAAGGTTTGCAATAGTAGTTTGAGAGTTTTGAGTTAAAATTGAACCATTAAGTACTATATCTCTAAAGGTCATAAGAGAGAGAATTAAGTTGGATTTTCCACTTGCATTGGCTCCATAGATTACTGCAACAGGCAAAAACCTGCCATATGAGTTTCTAATAAGCCTATCATTGAAAGTGGTTTGAGATGAGGCCTTCATTGAAAGGACTGCATCCTCTTTGAATGTCCTAAAATTCCCAAAGGTATAGTTGATAATCATTTTGGATTCCTTTTTCATTTCTTGAGGAGAGCAACCTCAATAATTAGAGTATTGTAAACAAACCAAAAAAACAACTTTAATTTGAGATTTTTTCTCAACTGGCGCAATTTGCTATTTATTCATTACAGTTGGCCGTAGTAAGCGCCTTTGCCGTGCTTTCTCATGTAGTGCTTATCTAGGAGGTACTCATCTACCCTATTGGCTGTAGGGTTAATTATCTTAGTTTTTATTGCCATCTCTGCAACAGCTTCAAGAGTAACGGCAGCTTCAACAGCTTTCTCTGGAGTTTTTCCCCATGCAAAAGGGCCATGGTTCTTTACAAGAACAGCTGGAATTGCATTTGGATCTTTTCCCTTGAAAGTCTCAATTATCACTTTTCCTGTATTTTTTTCATATTCGCTTTCAATTTCCTCTTTTGAAAGCGCTCTAGCACAGGGGACGTCTCCATAAAAGCAATCGGCATGTGTTGTACCGTAAGAGACAATGTCTTTTCCGCTTTGCGCATAAGATGTTGCGTTAATGGAGTGTGTATGAACAACTCCTCCAATGTCAGCAAATGCTTTATAGAGTTCAAGGTGTGTGGGTGTGTCAGAAGAAGGCTTTAGAGTACCCTCAACAACATTACCATTAAGATCAACAACAACCATGTCAGAGGCCTTCATTGTTTCATAAGAAACTCCCGATGGTTTTATAACAACAAGTCCTTTTTCTCTATCAATTCCAGAAACATTGCCCCATGTCAAAACAACAAGACCATGCTTTACTAAGTCTAAATTACACTTAAAAACTCTTTCTTTTAATTCTTCTAACATATTTCACTCCTTGCCTATGCACTACTCAACAGGTTTTGTAGAGGTTTTTGAAAAGCCAAGAACCTCATTGAACTTCTCATTAATATAATTATACCCCGCTTTTACATACTCACTTGGGTTTTGACCTTTGACGTACCAAAATTCAAGAACAAACATTCTAACACCTTGAGACAAAAGTTCTGTTATAGCCTCTTTATACGGAGTTCTTCCTGTTCCAAAAGGAAGGTCTCTAAAAACTCCTTCTTTTGTTTCTTTTAAGTGAGCAGCAATTATATGGCCTTTTCCTTTTTTCAAATCTGAAACAACATCTTGTGTTGCATTTCTTATGTTTCCAATGTCTGGATAGATATTCAAATATGGGCTTGATACAAGATTTACATACTTCATTGCTTTTTCACATGTATTCATAAAAGAAGTTTCCATTGTCTCAAATCCTAATCCAACACCGTAAGAGGCTGCAAATTTTGTAGTTTTGATTAAATTTTCAAGAAATCTCTTTTGTGTTTCATCACATGAAGTTTCATAGTAAACATCATAGCCAGCGAGCTGGATATTTCTTATTCCAAGATTTGCAGCAAACTCAATGGCACGTTTTGAGATATCTAAAGACTTCTCTACTGTCTTGTCATCCAAAGAGCCAAGAGGGTATTTTCTATGGCCAGAAAGACATATAGATCTAATGGGTTGTCCTGAATCTTCTATTGTCTTTTTGAAATCAAGTAAGTCGTTTCCATGAAGATATATACGGCTTAATTTTTCGTCTGTTTCATCAATAGAAAGCTCTAGATAATCAAATCCTGTTTTTTTTGACAGTTTAAGCTTTTCACTTAAAGAGAAATCATTTGGCATTGATTTTTCATATTGTCCTAAAAAGAAAGTTTGCATAGTCATTTCCTCTTTATCTTGCAGCCATGTAAATTGCAAAAGAATCGGCCTGAGTTATGCTCTTAAAATTGCCCAATGTCTTTGTGTCATTTGCTGTTGCGCGCTGTGCAAGGATTCTGCAAGTTTCCTCTGTAGCAGGAATTCCAAGCTCTGAAAGACTTGTTGGCATACCAAAGCTCTTGAAAACTTCTTCCATCATATCAATAGTACTATTGGCTGCAATGGTGATATCATTGGCCTTAAAACCAAAGACCAACTCGCCTAAACGTGCAAAACGTGCTGGGTTTTCATCTTTCACATAGCGCGCCCAAGAGGCCCAAATTGCAGCAAGGCCCGCACCATGAGCCACGTCATAGAGGGCAGAAAGCTCATGCTCCATTTTGTGACAACACCAATCTCCACGTGTTTCGTATCCCATGTGCGTAAGATCGTTGTGTGAAATAGATGCGCTCCACATAAGAGAAGCACGTGCGTCGTAACAAGTAGGGTTTTCAAGTGCAATTTTTGTGTTATCTATTACAGAACGAATTACACCTGCTGCAATGCGGTCAGTTATATCAAGAACTGGGCCTTTGTGGAAAAACCTCTCAAGCGTGTGCATTATGATGTCTGTACTTCCACTACCTGTTTGGTATTTTGAGACTGTATATGTAAGAGTTGGGTCAAGAATTGAAAAAACAGGGCGGCCCAAATTTGTATTACTTCCAAATTTGTCGTTGGGCGTTTTTTCATCATTTGTGATAACTGAAGAATTGCTCATCTCACTTCCAGTAGCAGAAAGTGTGAGAATATCGCCAAACAGCAAGCGTGATGATGGCTGTTTTCCTGTATAAAAATCCCAAACATCTCCATCATATGGAACCCCGTAAGAGATACATTTTGCGCTATCTAAAACAGAGCCACCACCTACAGCCAAGATAAAATCAACATTTTCTTTTCTGCAAAGCTCAATACCTTTTCTTGCAAGGCTTAATCTTGGGTTTGGCTGAACTCCTCCAAGTTCAACAAACAAAAGATTGTTTTCTTTAAGAGATTTTCTCACTTTATCAAGCAAACCACTTTTTTCAACAGACCCTAGTCCAAAATGGATTAGTACTTTCTTGGCACCCTCTTTCTTAAGAATTTCACCAACCATTTCTTCTGTACCACTTCCAAAATAAACATGCGTGGGAGCATAATACTCAGTAAAACCCATTTTTCCCTCCAAACTTAATCTCACTCAAACTTAATCTTCAATTCTAAAACAAACTTTTTTTACCAAAGAAGGCTCTCCAAACGCAACCCCTGTTTTATGTAGTTCTCCCGGAAAGAAAACAGCAAACCTACCTTGCGTAGCTTGAAGAACAGAAATTGGCTCTGCATCTATAAAACCAATATCGCTAGGACCATTGAAATTCTCACATTGGCCTTTTAACTCACGCCAAGTTGTGCTCATAAGTTCTTGCCCTTTTAACACGATTTGAACGCAAGTATGTTTTTTATGAAACTCAAATTGCTTACCACCGGCGCTTGTTCTATACTCAGACACAACATATGACACTTTTTCGTCATAAGTACAGTACGTGCCACACTCTTTCTCATAGACATCATCATGGTCCATAACAGATACCACAGTACGCAACGCAGGCAATACTGGAATATAAAGTTCAAGCTGGTCGAGCGAATCAAAAATCATACTCACTTCTCCTTGATATCAACACGTAGATTGTCATTTTTTGTAAAATAGCCCGATGTCCTTGCAAAATGAAAAATATACTGTTGGGCAACGCCAGCATATTCTCCAAATATTTCTTTTCCTTGATGTGGGAAAAATTCAGCCATAGCTCTCTTCATCCAAACATCCAAAGGAAAACAATCAAGTCTATGACATCCAAATAAAAGCGCACAATCAGCAACTTTTGGACCAATACCCTTAACTCTCATAAGAGTCTTTCTAGCATCATCTATTGAAAGTGCTTTTAGAGCGTTCAAATCAATATCTCCATAAAGAACAGCTTTTGCTGTGTTTAGAATATAAGGGGCTCGAAACCCAAGACCAAGGGCTCTTAAATCTTTTTCAGAAGCACTTGCTAATACTTGAGAACTTGGAAAACCACCGTTTCCAAAAGCAGTACACATTTTGTCAATTATGCTCATAATGCGCTTTATATTGTTGTTTTGAGACACTACAAAACTGCAAAGAGCCTCCCAAGAATCTTGATTTAGTATGTGTATACCGGGCGCATAAGAGCAAATATTTGCCATTACAGGAGATATGTTAGAAAAAGAGGCCTTAAGTTTTTCGTAATCAAAATTCAAATCAAAATAATTTGACCAAAATGGGCTTTGGGTTATTGGAGATAAATCATCTTGAGAAACTCTTAGGGTCTTACAATTATCTTCAACTCCAGCTTTTACAGTCCAAAAGCCATCACAAAAGCTTACTCTAAAGCATTGCCCACTCAAAAGTGTTTCTTTGAGATTTAATGTGAGATTTAATGCTTTAGCATTAGCTTTTGTCTCTTTTTTCATGTTTTGGATTATAAAAATAAAACACGTCTTTAACAATTGCCCTAATTACAGAGAAGTAGAAATGTTCAAATTATTTTGATACACTCTTAAGTATGAAGAAACTTGTTTTAATATTTTTGCTAATTGTATGTATGACAAGTCTTTTTGCACAAGCTGTAAAAGAAGAAAACAATGAAAGTGTAAGACTTGGAGTAATGCAAGGGCCTACAGGTTTTTCAAGTTCAATGCTTGGAGATATCGCACACATTGAAGTGTTCCCTTCTCCCAATGAAGTAGTCGCTCGCCTTGTCAAAGGAGAACTTGATATGGCAGCTCTTCCTGCAAACGCAGTAGCAACACTTTACAACAAGGGCGTAGACATTAAAGCAGTAGCCATAATTGGAGAAGGAATGCTAAGTGTTGTGGGAACAAATGAAGATGCTACAACATTATTTGTTCCAGGAACAGGTGGAACGCCAGAGCACATGGCAAAACTTTTTTACACACAATATGAAACCAATTATTCTGTAACAGTTCCAGCCCAACTTGCACAACTTGTAATTGCTGGCAAAGCCCAACTTGCAATCCTACCACAGCCTTTTGTAAGTATGATTTTGAGTCAAAACCCAAATGCAAAAATAATTGATAATGTCCAAAAAAAGTGGAAAGAGCTCACAGGCCAAGAACAGTATCCTATGAGCATTCTGGTTGTAAGAAACAATTATGCACAAGAGAACCCATCAAAAGTTATCAAGATGAAATATGCTTATAAAAATTCTATAGAAAGCATATTAAACGACCCCGTAGCTGCAGGACAAAAGATTGAAGAATTAGGCATTATGAAAGCATCTTTAGCAACACCTGCAATTGAAAATTGCGCACTTGTTTATAAAGATACAAGCCAAGCTAAAGAAGAAGTTAATTCTTATTACAACGTTCTTCTTAACCTTGCACCAGATGCAATTGGCGGAAAAATACCAAATGAAGATTTTTGGCTGTAAAAGCTAAGAACTTAATGCAAGCATTGGTATAAAAAGCTATCTTTTGTGTTAACACATAACCTCTTTTTAAGTAAAATAGCCTTTATGCAATTAGATTTTATCTTCTTTTTGAATACTTGTTTACTGGGAATTGCACTAGCAATGGATGCGTTTTCAGTATCCCTTGCAAACGGCCTTAGAGAGCCTCAAATGAAGTTTACAAGAATGAGCCTTATTGCTGGAACATTTGCTATCTTCCAGTTTGTAATGCCAATGACAGGTTGGATTTGTATTCATACTATTGTTGAATATTTTAGAGTATTTGAGAAATTTATTCCTTGGATAGGCTTTGCTATTTTGGCTTATATTGGAATTGACATGCTCATTGAGGGCATTCATGTTAAAAAAGAGCAAGATGATAGCTCAAATGGCATCCTCTCATTCAAAAAACTCTTCCTACAAGGCGTAGGGACTTCTATTGATGCTTTGTCTGTAGGATTTACTATTGAGCAATACAATGTTGGAACAGCTTTGCTTGCTTCTTTAATCATTGGAACTATTACATTTGGAATTTGTCTTTCTGGTGTTCACATAGGAAAACACTTTGGAACAAAACTCGCCACAAAAGCAACAATTCTTGGAGGCATAATCCTAATTGCTATTGGCATTGAGATACTTCTTGGTGGTATACTCTAACAAGAAGAGGTTTACATGGCCAAACAAACAGACAAAACCTATAGATATGTCTCGGTTTTATCTTCAATTTTAATAATTCTTGTTTGGTTCATTATATCAAAAGCACTTAATGCTCCAATCCTACTACCCACGCCAAATG
>CAVDPO010000183.1:3226-4112 GCA_963610855.1 Segatella copri | reverse complement strand
GTACAGAGGTTGCAAATTCACTTATGTGTCAAATTCATTGATGAACTGGGGGTAAAAATGGAACTAAAGCGTAAACCCAGTTTGTGGGATATGTGTTCAGGAATAATCCTTGTGATATTCATCATGTTTATACTCATTCCAATTCTCAATATTCTTAGAACTGCATTTTTTGAGAATGGACATTTTACACTAGAGTATTTTAAGAAGTTTTTTGGAGAAAAATATTACAGTAGAACCTTAGTAAACAGCATTAAAGTAGCTGTAGCAACAACTCTTTGTTCATTGCTTATTGGAATTCCTATTGCATACTTCAACACTGTATACAAACTCAAAGGAAGCATGGCAATTCAAATTATCACAATACTTTGTTCTATGAGCGCTCCTTTTGTTGGTGCATACTCTTGGATTTTGTTATTTGGAAGAGGCGGAGCTGTAACTCAGTTCTTTAGCAAAGTCTTTGGTATAACAATTCCAAGTATTTATGGGTTTTGGGGCATTGTTTTAGTAATGACATCAAAACTTTTTCCTTTAGTGTACCTCTATGTTTGTGGAGCCTTAAAAAATATTGATAATTCACTTCTTGAAGCTTCTGAAAGTATGGGAGTTTCTGGAATTGAGAGGTTTATCAAAGTTACATTTAGACTGTGTATTCCATCAATTCTTGCTGTATCAATGATGGTTTTCATGAGAGCGTTGGCAGACTACGGAACTCCAGCTTTGATAGGTGAGGGATATAGAACTTTCTCTGTTGAAATTTACAAACAGTATATGGGAGAAAGTGGAGTAGGTTATAACTTTGCTTCTGCAATTAGTGTTATTGCAATTGCTATTACTGCCATCTTCTTCTTTGCTCAAAAGTGGCTTGGAGAAAGAAACAGTTTTAAGA
>CAVDPO010000183.1:0-3216 GCA_963610855.1 Segatella copri | reverse complement strand
TCAAAAATATATTAATGGTCAATTTAAGTTCACGATGAACGCACTTCATCCAATTCATAAGAAAAAAGCAAAGTTTGGTTACAGTTTAGTTATGCATTTTATTTCTTACTTGTTTGTTGCGGTTGCTTTTTTCCCACAAGTTTTTCTTATTTACTGTTCTTTTAGAAAAACAACTAAGTCTGGTGCAGACTTCCTTCCGGGGTTTTCTTTGAATAACTACAAGTTGTTCTTTACAAGAATGGGAAAATCAATACCTACTACACTTATTCTTGGAGGAATAACGCTAGTTGTTACAGTTACTATTGCTGTTATTGTTGCATATTTAGTTGTAAGAAGAGCAAATAAGGTAAATAGCATAATTGATACTGTTTCAATGCTCCCGTATGTAATTCCTGGTTCTGTAGTTGGTATTTCACTTGTTATATCTTACAACAAAAGGCCTTTAGTTTTGACAGCTACAATGCTTATTATGATTATTGCAATAAGCATAAGACGTATGCCTTACACAATACGAAGCAGTATTTCAACATTGCAACAAATACCAATAACAGTAGAAGAAGCCGCTGAAAGTCTTGGGACATCTCAAGGAAAAACATTTCTTAAAGTCACAGTTCCAATGATGAGAAATGGAATTATAAGCGGAGCAATTCTTAGCTGGATTACAATCCTTACAGAGCTAAGTTCTTCAATTATTTTGTATAGCTCAAGAACTACTACACTTACTTTGGCTACTTATAATTTTGTAGTTAGAGGAAACTATGGAGCAGCTACTGCGTCAGCAAGTATTCTTACATTGTTTACGACAATATCACTCTTATTGTTCTTTAAGATTACAAAATCAAAAGACCTTTCACTATAAACCTTTTACTACAGGAGGAGACAAATGAGCAAAATTAGCGAAATGACAAGAGAAAGTTGGATAAATAGCACATTCCCAGAATGGGGAACATGGCTTGTAGAAGATATAGAAAATGAAGTTGTACCAAAAGGCAACGTAGCCATGTGGTGGCTTGGTTGTACCGGAATATGGATGAAAACTCCATCTAATACAAACATTACAATTGACCTGTGGTGTGGAAACGGCAAAAGAACGCATGGTAATAATCAAATGAAGCCAGGTCACCAAATGGCTAACATGTGTGGAGCAAGACTCATGCAACCCAATTTGCGAAATATACCATTTGTTATAGATCCATTTGCGTTTAAGAGCGTAGATGCTGTTTTGGCAACACATTATCACCAAGATCACATGAGCGCAGAGTGGGCTGCTCACGTTATTAACAGTAATATGACAACTACAGATGAAAACGGTAGCACTATCCTAGTCCCTTTTATTGGTCCCAAGAAAGCTGTAGAAACTTGGGTAAAATGGGGTGTTCCAAAAGAGCGCTGTAAAGAGGTCAAACCAGGGGATATTGTAAAACTCAAAGACATTGAGATTGTCGTTCTTGATAGTTTTGATAGGACTTGTATTGTAACAACAGACTCTGTTGAGGCTGACCGCGAAGACCTTACTGGTAAGTGTCCTACTGACATGGACGAGAAGGCCGTCAACTATCTAATAAAGACACCAGGGGGAAATATCTACCATTCTGGCGATTCTCACTTCTCAATTTATTTTGCAAAACACGGGAAAGATTATGACATTGACGTTGCATTTGGCTCATTTGGTGAAAACCCAATTGGCATGCAAGATAAAATGACTTCAATTGACATCTTGAGAATGGCAGAAAATCTTAAATGCAAAGTTGTTATTCCAATTCACTGGGATGTTTGGACAAATTTTTATGCCGATTGTGAAGAGATAAAACTTCTTTATGACTTCAAAAAAGATAGAAATGAATACAAATTCCATCCGTTTTTTTGGCAAGTTGGAGGTAAATATGTCTATCCTCAAGATAAAGACAAAATTTACTACCATCATAGACGTGGTTTTGAAGATTGTTTTGAGCATCCACAAAACATACCTTTTAGATCTTGCTTATAAATGTTCATAAATATTTGAACTACTTGTGTAAAGTCTTAGAAAAAGGTGGAGTTGTGTATGAAAGCCCAAAAAAAAGCAACGTATCCAATGGATAAATGCTATGCAATAGCAGAGCTTGAATTTGATAATAAGCATCATATTGTAGTAGCTGCAGAAAAGACAGCTTCTTGCGTGTTGTTTGATATGAATGGAAACTTTGAAGAAACTGTTTGGGAAGGACCAAGTGGAACAATGTCTATTGTTCCGCTTTCGTCTAAAACAGGAGCTTTTCTAGCTACAAAGAAAATGTATTCTCCAAATGATTCCAAAGAAGCAGAGATTGTTCTTGCTACAAGAGAAAAAGGAAAATGGCAAACAAAAACTCTTGCTGTTGTTCCGTTTGCTCACCGTTTTGATGTTCTAAAATCTAATTTAGGCTCATTTATTTTGGTCTCAACAATGAAAAGCGGGCATGATTTCAAAGATGATTGGACACATCCCGGTCAAGTTTTAGTCAGTCCTCTTCCAAAAGATTTAGACGATTATACAAAACTTGAAAAATTAGAGTTTCAAGCAATAGCAAACGGTTTTTTCAAAAATCATGGATATACAAGAAGGTCTTGTAGTGATGGGACTTACTGTGTTATTTCAGCTGAAACAGGCATATATGAAATAAAACCACCTACAAAAGAGTGTTCATCTTGGCAAGTTAAATGTTTACTTGATGAACCTACAAGTGATATTTGTTTTGCAGATCTTGATAATGATAATGAAGATGAAATGCTAACATTTTCACCTTTTCACGGAGATACTGTTAAAGTTTATCACAAAGGCCCAAGTGGGTATGTTTTAGCATATGAATGTCCTACAAAGCTAGAGTTTGCACATGCGCTTTGTTCTGTCTCAATGAAAGGCAAAAACTCTTTTGTTATTGGACATAGAAAAGGAGAAATGAACATGTACAACCTTTTCTATGAAAATGGCAAATATCAAATGCAAATGTTAGATCCTCATTGTGGCAGTACAAATGTCTATGTTTCTGGTAATCTTTTGGTTTCTACAAACAGGGAGATAAACGAGATTGCTTTCTATGAATTAGTAGATTAGTTGGTAACTTGGTTGCAAAATTAGTTGTAAAGAGGTTTTTGCAAAATGAGCTTTGAGAAGATTGGCTTTGGATTTGCGAGATAAAAGGCACTTTCTGAAAACTGAAATAATACTTTGTGTATTATGAAGTTAGAAGAAATGTC
>CAVDPO010000182.1:0-2200 GCA_963610855.1 Segatella copri | reverse complement strand
AACGTGTGTATGGAGAGATAGGGCTTGACTGCCTTTATGAAAACTATACAAGACCGACCGAGTAATGCTAACATGAAGTAGGAGAAGAAAATGGCAGATATCAAAGAACTATGTGAAAATCTAGAAGACGAATACTATGAACGTTTTAATGCGTTTTTCCCGCTTGATATAATAAATCCTTTATCAATGGAAGAGGAAATTAAAGCTATTAAAGTTTGTTTGCAAACAGGGACTCCTTATCTAGAGCCTGAATATAAAAATCATAATGTAGATTATTAGAGTTTTATTGCTTTAATCATTTCTTCAAAACATTTTACTGATTTAGGCAACAAGGATTTCAGGAAATTCCAAGAACTTGGATTGCTTATATATGCTGAACACATTTCTGCGAAGGCTTCCATGGGTCTATGGTATTTATCTTCTATCCAATATGAGTTTGTATGATGAAAGCCCATATTTTCTTTATCTTTTGTATGTCCTGATAACATATCAGAAAAGTTTGCATATTCACGAGCATTCTTTGTTTTCTTGTCTCTCCAACTCCAACCTTCATTCCTTTTTTTATCAAGTAAAGCATCAAATTCTTTTCGCAAAGTTTTCCCAAATTTTCCATTTTTCCAAACAACAGAAAAACATTCAGAACGGTTCTTTGCTCCTGTTATCTTATAGTCAATGGAATGTCCCATTTCATGAAAAAGTGTTTGAAGAGGCTCGTTTCCTCTATCCCCAGTAATTACTTTTTTAATGTTCATATAAATTGTATTTTTGTAGTTGGAATAATAAGCTTCACCTTGTTGATCTTCAAAAGAAGTAGAGCCTTCAGCTTTTTTATATGCTGAAATTAGATTGCTTTGTTTTGAGTTGTCTAACAAATCGGCATATTTGTTGTAATTATCTTTTGATAATTTCGTGCATAAGTCACTATTATAATCTCTTAAGTATTTCGAAGATTGGAGTTCTTCTTGAACGTGTGTTGATTTAGTATTCGAACTCGTGTTTGTTGCAGTTTGTATAGAAAAAGGAGACAAATCTTTCGTACCTATTTTCTTATAACCTTCCACTCTTTCAAGCATTGAAATACGAGTTAATCCTGTATCCTTGAGGAACTGCCGATATTCTAAAGAAGTAGAGTTTATTTTACTTTGAATAAAACTTGCTTCATCATTATACCCACAAGACTTGAGTGCTATTTGCTGTCGTTTCAATGCTCTAAGGTTTCTTTCGTAGGCTCTTTGTTTTTGTTGGTTTGCATATTGCTTTGCATTTTCCTCTGCACTCTTTTTTCCTGTTTGGTCTGCCTTTGGAGAGCCTTCAAGATATGGGCTAAAAGAGTGATAACAGTTAATTCCACATATTCCAAGAGGGTCACCATAAGCAGGAAGTCCTGCGTCTAATGAGCCATAAAAATAACCGTACTTTGTGTTTTTTGGGTCTAGAGAGAATACTTGACCTTGCCACACTTCGTGTTCAGGTCTTGCTCCATTGTGCCATGATGTTTCTACAAGCGTTACTCCCAGTTCTGCACAGTCTTGAAGTGTCAATGTCGCTGAAGCTTGGTTTATTTGAGTTGTTATGTCTCTCCTTACTGCACTGTCAAGGGGATACATTCTAATCTTTGAGCCGTCAGAGTAGGTCGTAAAGAGTTCGCCATTCTTCTTGACAAGCTCATTGTCTCTTACTTTGCTCTTGCTATCTACAATGGTTATTCCACTTAAACCTATTTGAGAGACTGCATTTCTCACTGCGTCTTCAAAAGTGGTGTTGCCTGTAGCCATTGCAAGATAAGCATTATTGATTGCTTTTGTATAAGCTACAACAGAGCCTTGCAGAGCCTTTGTATTTGTGAGGTTTATGCCGTTTTTAACTCCTGCCAAGGTTTTATCTAACACTTTTTGAAAAGTCTCGCTTTGCGTGATTTTAGCTAGGTAATCGGCTTTGCTCATGTTTTTGTAATGCGAAAGAGAGCCAAGGGTCTGACTGTCGTTCCATGCACTTTCTTGGAGAGCCTTTGTGACAAGTGCATTCACTTCACCCACAGACTTCTTTGTTGCCGTAGATATGCTTGCAAGTAAATCTTTCTTTAATAAGCCGATGTCTGATAGCTTTTTCATTTGCCAAAGAGAAGCACTTTTAATCTTGCTACCTGAGTTTATAGCCTTGGCTATGCTCTTTATACACTGGCTTTCAATGTTGGAATATA
>CAVDPO010000181.1:0-8046 GCA_963610855.1 Segatella copri | reverse complement strand
CGTTTATACTTGGTGCAATTGCAGCTGACGGCAGACTTTCTGAAACTGAGTATGACATTCTAAGCCCTCTTCTTCATGCTTTCTTTGGTGAAGAGCTTGACTATGAAACATGCAAAGCTGCTTTTAAGAAGATGAAGCCTGAGCAAAAAGAACTCAAAAAGACTGTTGATGAAATGATTGATGTCCTTGGCCTTCTTTCTGATGACTTGAAAGATGACATCATTACAGTATGTCTTCTTATTTGCGCAGTTGACGGGAAAGTCTCACTTAGAGAGAAAAATTGGATTCGCCAACTTATCAAATGAACATCCCATCTTAGACCGATGTTAAATTTGAAAAACTACTTTATTGAGGCTCTTGCAAAATGTGCAAAGACCTCTCAAATAGCTATTTTGAAGAAGAACACCTTTTAGAGAGTACTTTTTCATTGAGGCCCTTTATTCCAAAAAGAGTTGCTATCATTAGAGCAATTCCAATAGGGAGAACAATGATAGCTTTTGGAATAAATCCAGCAATTAAATAATTTACAAAAGAGACGATTGCAACTGTAATTGCATATGGCAATTGTGTACTTACATGGTTTAAGTGATTACATTGTGCTCCAGCGCTAGACATTATTGTTGTATCAGAAATTGGAGAACAATGGTCTCCACAAACAGCTCCCGCCATACAAGCAGAAACACAAACAACTCCAATAGGTTCTGTAAGAGGAAAAATACTAAGAGTAATTGGAATAAGAATTCCAAATGTTCCCCAGCTTGTGCCAGTAGAGAAAGACAACAAACAACCAATTAAAAATATTATTGATGGAAGAAAAACTTGGAATTTTTGAGCAGAGTTCTTAACTACAGTTTCTACAAATACTTTTGAACCAAGACTATCACTCATACTTTTAAGAGACCATGCAAATGTTAAAATAAGTATTGCAGATACCATAGATTCAAAACCTTTTGGGACACATTCCATCATCTCTCCAAAACTCATTGTTTTTCTAAACATAAAATAGATTAATGTGAGAACAAGCGTAATTGCGCTTCCAAGCATGAGTCCTACAGAGGCATCGGATTGAGAAAAGGCTGTTACAAAATTGGTTCCATCAAAAAAGCCACCACTGTAGAGCATGCCCATAACACAAGCGACAATTAAAATAGCAATTGGAACGACTAAGTCAATCACTTTGCCTTGTCGTTGCATCTTGGATGTATTTGATTTTATGTTTGCATGACTTTCACCATTTAGAGCATCAAGTGGTTTTGCAATAGCCTCATACTTAGCCATGGGCCCAAAATCATACTTAGAGAGTGCCAACCAAAGCATCATTACAATTGTTAGTAACGCATAAAAATTAAATGGTATTGCTTTTATAAAAATGTCAAATCCGCTAAATTCAGAGTCTCTTACAAATGCAGATACAGCAGCAGCCCAAGAAGAAACAGGAGCAATAATACAAATTGGAGCTGCAGTTGAATCAATTAGATAACTTAATTTCTCTCGTGAAACACCTTCTTTGTCTGTCACGGGAAGCATAACAGAGCCTACTGTAAGACAATTAAAATAGTCATCAATGAAGATAAGAATTCCTAAGGCTATTGTTGCAAGTTGAGCACCCCGCTTTGTTTTAATGTGACTTGATGCCCATTTACCAAAAGCACTACTGCCACCTGCTTTGTTCATAAGGCTTACAAGTATGCCAAGAATAACAAGAAAGACAAGAATACCTACATTGTAAGTATCAGATAACACAGAAACAATACCGTCATTAAATACATGAATAAGTGTTCCCTCAAAACTAAAATTAGAATAAAGAACACCACCTACAACAACGCCTAAAAACAAAGATGAGTACACTTCCTTAGTAGCTAGTGCAAGACTTATGGCTACTAGAGGTGGAAACAAAGACCATGCTGTATTGACAAATGGACCACCAGAGATTGCAGCATAAAGCAATGCTACAAATATGACAGCAAAAAAGACAAGTCTAGTTGCAGTACTTCTTTTCATATTAAGACCCTCCAGAAAATGCACAGCCATGACCTATCATGACACATGCACATTCCATTAGTCTGTACTGCGACAATGATAGCTCTCCGCCTTTTTACGGGCGACAGTCTGCAGGATATTTTCCTACAGCCCGAGCATTGCAACGCTAGGCAGCATTGCAACCCCTCGGCAACTACACCTTTTGCTGTTTCCAATGCCTACGAAAAACAGGTACTATTTGTAGTTGCGCCTCTATCACGCTTTGTATTTTCATTTAGAGATTTTCAAAAATCTCTTCAATAGTAATTTTGAGAAAATATTAAGAAACATACAAAAGGCTGTCAATAGGTGCGCTTTTCATATGCTCTTTTCATGTGACGACTTTAGAGTGTTGTGTAATTTAGAGTGTTGGGTACACCTCAATAGAGTCTACGTAAGGAGACTTTTCAAAGTCTGTCATAAGCTCAATTATTGAGTCATCGGGCTTAAAAAGGACCTCTGCTTTAACAATTGAACAGCCGTTTTCATCCCTCGTAATAGCCATTTCTCTAAGTGCGACTTCATATTTGTCCATGTATTGTGTTAATTGCTCCACAGTTATTCCATGTTTTGTGATATTTGAAGTAATTGAGCCAGAATTTTGACTATGAGATTTTGCATGTCTACCATGAAGAGCCCATTGAATAAGAAGAATAAGAAGTGTTGTAAACAAGCCAATAGAGTACATACCTGCACCAATGGTTATTCCAATACCCACTGTTGCCCAAAGGCCGGCGGCTGTTGTAAGGCCAACTACAGATTCACGTTTTACAAATATTACGCCAGCGCCAAGAAATCCTATTGCAGAAACAACGCCATGAGCAACTCTAGAAGCATCAGCAGAAAGCCTTAACCCTTCAATGCCAACAACATCCATAAAACCGTACTTAGAAACTATCATCATGAGACAAGATGCAATAGCTACAATAATATGGGTTCTAAGACCTGCATTCTTAAGCCTTTTTTCTCGCTCAAGTCCAACAAGCCCACCACACAACATGGCTATCACTAGTCTTAGGAGAAAATCCAAATAATTTTGGAGCCCCAATATACCGTTCTCAAAAAAAGTATTAACTTCTATCATATTTTGACCTCTTTTAAATTAAAAACCTTTGTAAAAACCTCGCAAATGGCAGAAATTGTTAAAAATAACCGCACTTTCATTCCTTAGATTTTCGCTATTCTATTACTTATTCTTATCGTACGCAATTGTAAAATAAACTTTTTTAGAGGTTTTTGAAGAAGGCGGTTTTTGAAGAACAGTCTTTATTTATCTTTGCCTTTGCTTTTTAAGACTCAAAGAATGCCTTAAAGCTTTCTGTTAAATAAAAAGTATCTTGTGTGCCACCAGTTTCATAAGGAGAGTGCATTGCAAGTTGCGCAGCACCTACATCCACACATGGAATAGAGAACTGAGAACTTGAAATATTACCAAGAGTACTACCTCCTGTAACATTTGAGTTATTAACGAAAAACTGATACGGAAGTCCTGCATTCTTTAGTATGTTAATAAGATGAGAGCCAGATGCAGCATCACTTGTGTATTTTTGATTGCCAGCATATTTTATCATAAGCCCTTTATTCATAACTGGCTTATTTGAAGGATCACATTTTTCTGGATAATTTGGATGAATTGAGTGGCCATTGTCAGCAGAGACCATAAAACTATTTGCTTTTGCTATACACTGGTCTTCATAATCCAATCCCAAAGCTAAGTTTATGCGAGTTATAGTTTGAGAGAGAAAGTCACTGTCTGCACCTTGCTTTGTTCCACTTCCAACTTCTTCATTGTCAAAAAGAGCAACCATTTGAATTTTGTTTGAGACTACGTTTGCTACTTCAATAAATGCCTTAGTAGCTGTATATGCACACTGTAAGTCATCTATTTTAGGAGATGAGAAAAACTCATCATCTAAGCCCCATATTGAGCCCTTCATTCTGTTATAAAGAAAGAGCTCAGTATCAAAAATGTCGTCTTCTTCTACTTCAAGAAGATTTGAAACAAGTGTTTTGATTGCACCAATTTGGTTTCCACAACACAAAAGTGGCAACATATCCTTTTGGACTTTATACTCATAACCTTTGTTTATATCTCTGTTTTGATGAATACAAAGATTTACTATTTGACATAAGTCTCTATCAAAATCCACTAAATGTTCACTAATTGTGCCATCATTTGATTTAACAAATGCTCTACCGGCAATAGATAATGGTCTATCGAACCACGGAGCCATGAGCATACCGCCATAAGCTTCAACATTAAGTGTTGTATACACTTCTCCTAGTGGAAGTTCTGGATTTGCTTTGAGCTTAAAAGATGGAGAATCTGTATGAGCTGCTACTATGTTATAACCAAAAGAATTCTTTGAATTTGTAAAACCTTCTGGAATTCTAAAAGCAATAATTGCAGAACTATTACGAGTAACATAGTAGCAACAACCATCTTCTAAAGAAAATCTTTTAGATTCATCAAGGCGAATACATCCTGCATTCTCAAGCATATTAGCCAAATTAGAGACAACATGATAACAAGAAGGACTGTCGTTTATAAAATCTAAAAGCTCTAGAGTAGATTCTATGTATTTTTGCTCCATTATTTTCTCCCAGTTTTTTTCTTCCCAATTCCTTATTTCTCAAGCACAGCTTTAATTCTTCTTACCCCTGCAGAAGAACTTTCTTCTTTGAGAATGTGAAAATGTCCCATATCTCCAGTATGTTCTACGTGAGGGCCGGCACATACTTCTTTAGAGAAATCACCAATGGAATAAACTGTAACTTGTTCTCCATATTTATTAGAGAACAGCGCCATAGCACCTTCTTTATGTGCTTGCTCTGGGCTCATTGTTTGAACAGTAACTTTAAGGTCTTTCTTTATTTCTTCATTAACTAAGTCTTCAACCTGTTTGATTTGCTCAGCTGTCATTTTTTCATTATGAGTAAAATCAAATCTAAGTCGTTCAGGAGTTATATTTGAACCTTTTTGTTGAACATGGTCGCCCAAAACACGTCTTAGAGCAGCTTGTAGCATGTGAGTTGCTGTGTGTAATGCTGTTGTTTGCTCACTATGGTCCCCAAGTCCACTCTTAAATTGACCTGCTTCTGCTGTTCTTGAGAGCTCTTGGTGTTTTGCAAAAGCTTCCTCAAAACCTTTTTCGTCAACAGTAAAGCCCTTTTCTGCTGCAAGTTCTTTTGTTAGCTCAATTGGGAATCCATAAGTATCATAAAGCTTGAATGCAGAACCTCCTGAGATCTCTTTTACTCCTTGTTTTTCCAAGAAGAAAGTCATCTTATCAAACTGCTTTTCACCTTTCTCTAGTGTTTCACTAAATTTGAGCTCTTCTTGTGTTAACTCATTAAAAACTTTTTCTTTATTCTCTAACAGTTCTGGATAAGGTTCGCCATAAAGATCAATTACAACTTGTGCAACCTGTGCAAGGAAAGGACCTTCAATACCAAGATGCTTACCGTTTCTAACAGCACGCCTTATAAGTCTTCTTAAAATGTATCCTTGTCCAACATTAGACGGAGTACAACCTCTTTGATCTCCTAAAATAAATGTACTTGTACGAATATGGTCAGCAATGATACGCATTGAGACATTAGTCTTCTCGCTTTGTCCGTATTCTATCCCAGAAAGGCTTGCAATTTTTTTGAGAATTGGTTGCATGATTTCTGTATCGTAGACGCTTTTTTTGCCCTGTAAGATTGCAACTGTGCGTTCTATTCCCATGCCAGTATCAATGCATTTTCGTTCCATCTCAACAAATTTGCCGTCAGAAGTCTTTTTGTACTGCATGAAAACGTCGTTCCATACTTCAAAATACTTGCCACATTTGCATCCAGGTTTGCAATCTGGTCCACAAGCAGGACGACCAGTGTCAATGAACATTTCACTGTCAGGTCCACAAGGGCCAGTTTCTCCGGCAGGGCCCCACCAGTTATCTTCTCTTGGTAAGAAGAAAATTCTATCGTAAGGGATTCCCATGCTATGCCAAATTTCTGCGCTTTCTGTATCACGAGGAATGCCGTCTTCTCCAGAGAATACTGTAACAGAGAGCTTTTCTGCTGGAATTCCTAGTTCTTGTGTAAGAAATTCAAAACTCCAAGGTATCATTTCTTTTTTGAAATAATCACCAAGAGACCAGTTTCCTAACATTTCAAAACATGTTAAGTGTGATGGGTCGCCTACACTGTCAATATCACCTGTTCTAATACACTTTTGGTAGTCTGTAAGTCTTTTTCCAGACGGGTGTTCTTGTCCCAAAATATACGGTACAAGTGGATGCATACCGGCAGTTGTAAAGAGCACAGTTGGATCGTTTTCAGGGATAACAGATGCACCACTTATTTGTGCATGACCTCTTTTTACAAAAAATTCAATAAATTTCTTTCTTAATTCGTTTGCTGTTAATGGTCTCATAATGAGTATGATATTAGTTTTTTGCACTATTATAGTCAATTGAAAAAGAGTTGGTTAAAAAAGAGTTGGTTGCTCGTCATTTACAATGGGCTTTTTCGTTTTTTTGGGAAATTTGGCTTGCGTTTGCACGGTAGTTTGAGCTGTGGTTTGTAAGGTGGTTTGAGTTGCAATTTGCACCATAGATTGTG
This sequence comes from Segatella copri, assembly GCA_963610855.1. Lineage (GTDB taxonomy): Bacteria > Spirochaetota > Spirochaetia > Sphaerochaetales > Sphaerochaetaceae > UBA9732. The sequence goes on along the minus strand of CAVDPO010000181.1, from coordinate 1,419 downwards.
CTGTATTCTCTTTTAGTTTTTGTACGCTATTTTGTGTAGTCTTTTGAAGTTCCTTTTTCACAGCAGTTCCAACACTACTTGTTTTTGCTACGACAACTGGATCTTTGAGCTTACGAGGCCACAAAAATGTTCTATTATCCATAGTCTCTTTCAAAATAAAAACTTTCTTCCCTTGAGATGCACAATATTGAGCTTGTTGCACACCTCCTCCTCCGTCTCTATCTTCAACCACAAAACTTGCAAGACTTATTTGGCTCATAAGAAGATTTCTTTGCAAGAAGAAATATTTTTGAATTTCTCTACTTGGTGCAAATTGCGACACTACAAGTCCATGCTGGGCCATTAAGGCTTGCAATTTTTCATGCTGTTTAGGATATACATCACAGACCGATGTCCCAAGTACTCCAATTGTTGGAAAATCTTTAGACAAAGCCTCAATATGGGATATTCCATCTATCCCAAGTGCTAAGCCACTTACTATTGTAAAACCTTTTTCTCCAAGAGAATCAACAACTTCTCTAGCAAGCTCCACTCCTCTAGGAGAAGGACTGCGCGTTCCAACAACACTTACACTTCTCGTTAAAAGAAGTTCTTTTTTTCCTTTCAAATATAAATACCTAATACCTGAAATAGATGCGTTCCAAAGAGAGCTTTTATTATCAATTATTGTAATATTATTGGTTTCTTCTTCTTTCTCAAGTTTTTCAAATGCTTTGCGACATTTGCGATATGCTTCTTCAATGGTTGTTTGAGAAAGCGCTAAAACAGTGCTATAAGCTTTAATATTAAAAGGCAAAGCTTTGTTTATATCACAAAGATTTGACACTTTATCCATTAAAGATGAGCAAAAATTATCATTTTTGCCTGTAGCCATTACTATGGCTTCATAGTTCATAGCAGCTTGAAAGTTTTCCATACGTTTTTATTTTACTATGCAAGAAAATGTTTTTTCAATCCACTATTAGCCTTGTAATATGCTTCTTACTTGTTCTACAGAGATAGAAGTATATTGAGCAATCTTCTCGTTAGAAAGTCCATCTCTAACCATCTCTTTGACAATACGAGCCGTGGCTTCAGTTTGTCCTTGAGAAAAGCCTTGTCGTTCACCTTTATGAAAAGAAGCACTCATATCACATTCATATTTCATTCTTTCACCTTTCCAAAGTTCATCTTCATTGATACTACTAACATACCTGTCCATTATACCAGCTAAACTGTTTTCTTGTTCTACTGTTCCTATAGCACCAATGCCACCATTGATGTAATCAAATAGTCCTTGTAACTGTTCGTCTACATCAAGGCTTTGTCCTTTAGTGTTCAAAAATATTCTATACTGTCCATCATTTCCATTCAAGTAAGACTTCCCTTTGACTTGCCACTGTAACTCATATACTCTATCGCCTTCTTCGTAAGGATCAA
>CAVDPO010000180.1:7250-10169 GCA_963610855.1 Segatella copri | reverse complement strand
TCTACAGCCAGCTTTTGCTCTTGTTGCCGGATTTTTCCTCTTTATTGCAGGTGTTATAATGACAAGTTTGTGCCTACGCATACGATGGATGCAACGAGTAGAGAAGAAACTTGATAAAGCACTTGAGAATTCTCTAGAAAATGATAGCAGAGACAAAGAGCAAGTATAGTTTTTAACTTAAACGAGAGTGTAAAGGTATCGGCCTAAAAATAAAAAATCATTGGGCTTAATTATTGGGCAATTTTAGAATAGCGTTGGTGTTTGACTGTGGGTTTTTCTGCGCCAGAGATTGTGATAACTGTTCCGCCGTTTAAGGCTTCATCGTGGTATGAGCCGTAGCCCGTTTTCATTGCATAGCAAAAAATTACATCTTTATAATCTACAACAAAATTGTTTATGTGGTCGTGGCCAGAGATTATCATTTGGGTGTTGTCTTTGATGTTTTCAAAAACATAATCATCATACGGTGTGCAACAAATTTTCTCATGGAATGTTCCAAAAGAAGTTTCATATCCATCATTCCAAATGTTTGCATTATAGCTATCTTCATAGCTAATTGTTTGAGCATAATTCATGTATTCTGATATGTTATAAACACTTGTATCTGTTTTTAATGCAGCTCCAATAGCTTCTATATATTCAAAAAGTGGGATGTGAATGAACAAAATAGCGTTAGCTTCTTCTCCATTTTTTCCATATTTTTTTGCGCTATCTATGACTTGATTGTAAAAATCTACTTGTTGTGGCAATAAGAGATCATAATCATTGTCATTGGCATATTCTTTTCTTCCTTGGTATGAGTTTTTGTTATATTTTCGCACATTGCCAGTGTCTAAAAATACGAGAGTTTTAACTACAGAAAAACCGTTTTCATTGTTTTCTTCATCTTTTTCAACAATATTGATTACATAATTGCCAGCTCGTGGAACTTCTTTTTTTATAAGTAATCCTTTGTATGTAGTTCCCATTTGAGGCCCAGTTTTGAATAAGCAGTGTTCAAAACTTTCATATAACTTGCATTGTGTTTCTATTGAAGTAAATCGCTCATCATGATCGTGGTTTCCAAAAATAGGTGCCCACGGAATTTTGTAGGCTTCAAAGATTTCTCCCAGCTGTTGTACTGTCGTTGCACTGCCATATGACATGTCACCAGTGATTGTGATTAAATCAGGTTTGACGTCTTTTATTAGCTCATCAATGACAGCAATGAAATCTGGTTCATTTTTTGGGTGTCCTTCTTGAAAGTCTGACAAGTTAAGTATTACAAAATCTTTTGCAGGGTCTTTTTCTAAACACATGACGTAGTCTGCATTTGGGCAATATACTTCGCCTGTTTCTTCGTTCTTCTCTAAACTGTATGAGTAATCTTGATGGACATAATTGAGATAATCTTCCACTTGAGTGTCCTGACAGGAAACACATACTAAAGAGAGCAATATTGCAAATATACAAAGGACACTTTTATCTAACATTCTCATTCTTATGGCTTTCTTCTTTAGAGTTTTTTGTTTTGCTGTATGCAGTTTTTCCAATGCAACGTTTTCCAATGCAGTTGTAATTAAAGAGGTATCATAAACAAAATCAAGACCTGCCTTATTTCCCCAAATATAGCTCATAGCTTCATTTTAGCATCTCATTTTTGAAACGAAAAGCTTAATCGTTTCATTTGTGTCCCGTTTCATTTAATGGCTTACATTAGAAGTCTTGTTGCCTAAAATTGCGTAAATATGCAATATTGGGTAATAAATTGATTGACTTAGAATTTGGCAATTTATTATTCTATTACCGGGAAATGCGTAAGTATGTAAATTGAGGTAATAGAATGGAAGCAAATAGAATCTCCTATATTAATGATTTAGTTATCAGAAAACATAATGGTATGATAAAGGTTATAACCGGAGTAAGGAGATGCGGGAAATCTTATCTGCTCTTTAAACTCTTCAAAAAACATCTAAGGCCATTCTTTCTTTTTCTGATTAGCTTGTTCAAATAAGTATCTCTTTTAATTTCCATGTCTCTATTCCCATTCTTATTCCGAAATCTGGTGGTAAACCACCTTTTCTTGGAATAGATGTTAATTCATAGTTGTCACAAAATCAACAGAAAACATATTCATATTCCAAAAGCCGGTGGTTTTAGCCGGTGGTTTTCTTTCAAATCTGTAGAGTTGCTGTGATTCTACTTGATAAATTGTACTTCTGGATAGATTTTTTTCTTAGCCTCATCTTTGCGATTATTGAAGATAATTTTGTTTTTTTCAAAGAGATTGTTTCCTTTTGTGTCAATTGAGACAATTAAAGGGCCAAATTCTTTTACGTCACAGCACCAAAGAGTTTCAGGCATTCCTAGTTCGTCCCAATGGTGTTCTTTGATTTTTTTTACTTCTGTTGCTGCGACTACTGCGCAGCCTGCTGGGAATACACAGTGAATTGCACCAAATTCCTTACATGCTTTTTCTGTGTTTTCCTTCATTCCTCCTTTTCCAACAATGAGCCGAACTCCGATTTCTTTAACAAAATCGTATTCAAATTTTTCCATCCTCATACTTGTTGTTGGTCCAATTGAAACCATTTCGTAATCGTCTTCTGTTCCTTCTATCTTTCTTACGATTGGTCCTGCATGAAAGATAGCCTTGTCTCTTATATCATAAGGAATCTTTCTCCCGTAAGTTATAAGTCTACGATGTGCGACGTCACGACAAGTCACTAAATCACCATCAAGCCATACTATATCGCCAACTTTGATATCTTCTAAATCTTCACGCGTAATAGGTGTTATTAGAACTTTTTTTTCATTTCTGATTTCTACCATGGTTTTCTCCTTAACCTTTGAATGCAGAATGCGTATCGCAAACCCAGTTTAGATTTTCATCTATAACAAGATGTCCTCGTCTGTGGCTCCAACAACCAACGTTAACTG
>CAVDPO010000180.1:0-7158 GCA_963610855.1 Segatella copri | reverse complement strand
CCCCGATTGTTGATGGATGTCGTGCACTATTTTCAATATTAACCCCAAGAACTGATGCTTCACCCCCCATTCCTTGCGGCCCGAGACCTATTGCATTGATTCCATCTTCAAGAAGTTTTTCCATTTTTGCAACCTTTTCATTCTCGTTGTGAGATCCAATTTGTCTCATAAGAGCTTTTTTTGAGAGAAGAGCTGCTGTTTCAACACTTGTTGCAACGCCAACTCCAACAAGAAGGGGTGGACAAGCATTTAGGCCATATGAGGTCATTTGGTCAAGAACAAAGTCTGTAATCCCTTCATAGCCAGCACTTGGCATTAAAACCATTGCTTTTCCAGGAAGAGTGCAACCTCCTCCTGCCATGTATGTGTAGATTTCTAACTTATTGGAATTTGGTACAATGTCCCAGAATACAGTTGGAGTTCCTTTTCCTACATTTTTTTTTGTATTGTATTCGTCGAAAGTTTCAACTGAGTTATGTCTTAGAGGAGCACTGAATGTACTCTGAATTACGGCATCCTTTAAAAGTCTTTCTAATTCATCAATAAGAGGAAATCCTGTTCCGCATTTAAGCCAGAACTGAATGACTCCTGTGTCCTGACATGAAGGTCTATTTAATGAAGACGCTAATTCCTGGTTCTTTGTCATTGTTTCATAGATGACTTTTGCAAGACTTCCGTTTTCATTTTCAGCTAACTCTTTAAGTTTGTTTTTTACATCGTCAGGAAGGACTTTGCCCGTGTATGTGATGAAGTTAGCTACGAGAGTAGTTAATTCTTTTATCTGACATTCTTTATTGCTCATGATATTCTCTCCAATTCTAACAATCTGATGTCCGTAAGGAATCTCTAGCTTTTTACTCCAAATTAAAGTTATTTTTTCAAATAAGTAAATTTTAATATTTTAATAGCCAAATAAAATCTTTTTATACCTTGCTGAATTTGTTTAACTGTGTAAAAATCGGGTTTAAAAGGTGTAAGAAATTATATGACGGTTATACAGCTTAAATATTTTGTTTCAGTTTGTAGGACTAAAAGTATTACGTTGGCGAGTAATGATTGCTTTGTCACGCAGCCTGCAATTTCGTTGGCAATTAGAGAACTAGAAAAAGAGTTTGGTGTTATTCTCTTCTACCGTAGAGGCAACAAGCTTACACTTACCCAGGAAGGTGAGAAGCTTTATGAAAAGGCAACAACGCTTTTGGATAACTACATGGAACTCGAAAATGAAATGAATGCTGCAAAAAGCAATAAAGTTCCAATTCGAATTGGAATTGCCCCACTTTTGAGTACAATATACTTCCCTAAATTAACTAATGATTTTAGAAAGATATATCCTCAAATAGCAATTACACTTTTTGAGTATGGCTCAGACAGGGCACATGAACTTATTTTTAATGACGAACTTGATTTTGCTCTTGTAAATATGGAGTTCTATGATCTTGATAAGTTTAATAGAACAACAGTTGCAGAGGATAGACTTCTTTTGTATGTATCAAAAGACCATCCTTTGGCGAATAGAAAATCGATTTCTTTTGAAGAGCTTAGCGAAACACCTCTAGCTCTGTTTAATGCGGACAGTGTTCAAAATAGACTTATAAAAAGGCGCTTTGAAGCTTTGAATACAAGACCAAATATTGTGATGTATGTGTCCCAATTAGTAACAATAAAAAAAAATTTGGATGAAGGACGCATTGGGGCCTTTCTATTTAAAAGCATGGAGAAAGAGCTTAAGGACTATGTTTCAATTGAAGTTGTTCCTTCAATTCCGGTAAAAGTTGGTTTTATTTGGAAGAAGGGTAAGTACATTACCTCTGATATGAGGAAATGGCTCAATTTTATTGACACAATGGATAACTCACAGAAGTAAACTTTAGTATTAAATTGTATAAACAAAACTTATAAATATCTAAAAATTTTTTAATTTACAAATGGAGAAAACTGTTAGAGCATGCACTCAAAGATAAAACCGATAAAAACGGAATGGAGGAGTGAAAAATGAGTAGTACAGCAATTATTCTTATTGTGACGTTTCTCATGTGTGTCATGTTTCTTATAGGGAAATATCCGTATGGTATTATAGCAATGTCAGCTTGCACATTGTTATGTATTACAGGTGTTTTGGATATTGGTTCTGCATTTGCTGGTTTATGTAATAAAACAGTAATAATGATAGCATCTATGTATGCTTTAAGTTGCGCTCTTGGAAAGACTTCGTTGATTAGAAAAATTAAAGGATCCGTAGCTCTGCTTAATGGAAAAAAAGACATGCTTCTTGTTTTGTCTTTGTATCTTGTAGTTACTCTGTTTCAACAATTTTTGCCTGCAGCAGCTACTCTTTCTATCATGTTGGTAGTAATGAGCGCACTTACAAGTAGTGGTAAAGTTACAACTTCAAAGATTTTACTTCCAATGCTTTGTGTCACATCTGTCACTGAATGTTTGTTCCCTGTTGGCATGGGTGCAACATTATTTATGAGCGATAACGCTTTGATTGAGGGCATTGTTCAGAATAGTGCTTATTCATACCACATAACTGACTGGTGTAAGGTTGCAATTCTTCCGGCCATACTTGTATTCATATATGCGTCATTTATTTGGAAGAGAATACCTAATTCAAAAATTAACGAAGAATCCATAGAGATAACAGAGGAAGAAAAAGAAGAAAAACTTCCTGCTTGGCAAGAATATTTGATTTATGCTCTCTTTGTAATCACTGTTGGATGTCTTATTATGAGTAATGTTATTGGAAATAATGTTTATATTGTTCCAGTCACAGGGCTTTTGATTTTGGCATTTACAAAGGTTCTTAGCAAAAAAGAGATAATTGCGAACGTTGCTTCAGATTCTGTATGGATGATTGCAGGAGTAATGACAATTTCAACAGCATTGGGAAATTCAGATGCTGGAGAACTAATTGGTAACTTTGTTTTGAAACTTCTTGGAAATACAGATAGCGGTTTACTTATTATGTTTGTTATAACTCTTGTTACAACAATCATGACCACAATGTTGTCAAACATGGGAACTTACCTAATTCTGATGCCTATTGCAGCTTCTGTTGCGATGGTGGCAGGAATGGATCCAAGAGGAATTTGTCTTTGCGTTTCTATTGGATGTCAGTATGCATGGTGTTTCCCTACCGGCTCTCCTGGATGTGCAGTTGCTTTTGGTGCGGGTGGATTTAATCCATTTAAGATGTTGAAATATACGCTTCCTGCTCTTCTTATTGCAATTGTTGGTCTAGTGTTTAGTGCATACTTGTGGTTCCCTCCTGTTCCTATTGCCTAAAGGATTGATATGATGAGTGTAAGTAGTACTGTTTATACAAAAAAAGAAAATCTAAATCCCAAAATCCTAAAAAGTTATCTTGATGTTCTTGAGAAAGAGGCCGAGATACACAGTATAAGTATCATTTATAATGGAGAACATGTGTTAGAAGGTAGCTGGACTCCTTTTACACTAACAGATCCTCAGATGATGCATTCTGTTTCTAAAATTGGAGTAACCTTAAGTTTAGGATTTGCATTAGATGCAGGTAAATTGCATTTGGAGGATAAAATTCTTGATTATCTTCGTGATGAACTTCCAACCCAGTATGATTCGGCATTGGAAAACGTGACAATATATGATCTTTTAACAATGCAGGCTGGTTCTCTTTCTTGTTGCAATAATGTTTGGTTTTCTCAATTTGAGAAAGAGTGGGAGACCCAGTGGCTCTCACAACCCAAACTTGCCCAAGATGTAGGAAAGAAATGGCATTATGATTCAGGTTGTAGCTACACTCTTTCAAATATAATAACCAAGGTTATGGAAAAGCCCTGTATTGAAATAATTCAAGAACGAGTATTCGATAAAATTGGGATTCCAAATATTTCTTGGTTAAAGAGCCCGGAAGGTGTTAATACTGGTGGATGGGGGATGTATCTCACAGCTGGAGAACTTTCACTTATTGCACAGCTCTTGCTTCAAGAAGGTGAGTGGAAAGGAAAGCAGATTTTACCTAAATGGTATATTGAGAAAATGTGTACTGCGAAGGTTCCTCTTTACGACAATCCTCCAGAGTCCGAAGAAGCATTGATGTACTATGGATTCCATCTTTATACAGGAAAAGATGTTGTTGCGGCCGAGGGTGCTTTTGGTCAGTACATTATGGCCTTTAAAAATTATCCTGTTGCAATTGGAATTACCGCAGGAAGTTATGCTCTGAACATTCCGGATTTGACCGTTAAATACATTTTGGACGCAATCAAAAATCCTTGTCCTAAAGAAGAGTTTGTTGATGCTGAGGCTTCTTTGTGTGAAAGATTAAAAAGTTTATCTTTGCCTTCTCCTTCTGGAGATAAAGCAGAATGTCCAGAAGCCCTAAAGACATTGCTTGACAAGAAGATTTCTTTTGGTGAGAACCCTAGAAATGTTCAATCTGTAATAATTACGCAGCCAAAAGGCAATGAATTAAATCTAGTTCTTGAGATTGAAGGAAAAGGAAAGAAAGCCAAAGCTGGTTTCTTGAATTGGATAAGAAATGATCTATATCCAGGTGACTTTACCAAAAAGACTCATAGTATTTCTTATGCCTTTACTGAGGATAAACTTAATATCTCGGTAGGTTTGATTAATACCTCCTATAGGGAAGAATATACACTTTCTTTAAAGACTGACGGCAAAATTGCAGGACAATGGCATCCTAATGTTACTTATTTGCCAAAAGTCCCAAATATGATTTGGGAGTTTAATGGAGTATTAGAACCTTAGTTGTTTTAACTTATTTGATGAGAAGACTTAGCATAAAGAGTGTTTCAGGCTTATTCAGGCTTGGAATGCTCTTTTTTTATTAGGGAGGCTGAGCTAATAAGTATCGGGATTGCAAAAGCTTTTAAAGAATTATGGTATTTCTGTTGTTACTGTTAATCTGCGTAGCTATCTAAGTCCATATAGCACAGTATCAAAGACAACGCAGGTTTTGGGCAAATATGTAAAGCTTGCAAAAAAGGAAGGTAGCTCGTCTGATAGCTTGTACTATCATTTTAGCTCTGACAAGAGTACTTGGACTGTTTTGGATGACAGTGTCTACTTTGAGAAATTAACATCTAGTTCTGGAGCCACTATTACAGGACAATTTAACTTTCTAGAAATTGCCAGCTTTGAGACAAGAAATCTTACCCAGCCCAATACCACATACGATAGCATGGATATAACTGGAAAGATAAATACCTACAACCTTTTTGCAAGCGATATTTATACCAATGTGCTAGAAGCCTACCAAATGAAGACAGAGCGCCTAGCGTCTGAAAGGATAGTGAGTTCTGATTTGCAGGCACAAAATATGCAAGCTCTGAAGAACAAAGCCTTTCAAATAGAGGCGTTGGTAAACAAGGGCTCTTCCATTGGTTCTGGCACTCCTTTTGAGAAAATCTATGCCAATTCGTTTATTGGTGCCTTTGGGGGAGAAACGCTGAAACTTTATTTGGAAGGAGGTAATGAGGTCAACTTTGGAGGAACTAGTGATTCATCTACAATCTATGTGGGATACACAGCTAAAGACTCCAAACCTATCCCTACAAAGATAGTATTTGGTGGCTCTTCAGGAAAGACTGCCCTTGTGGCATCTAGTTTCACTGGTAATGTTAACTCTCAAGGCGATACAACCCATAAGGTCTATGGTGCTGTGTTCAATTAGGAGGGTGTATGGCAATAGCACAAGGCGGTCTTATCTATGCAAGCGATGTTAATAGCATCAATTCTAGCGCTTCATATTCTGGGACAATGTCTTCAGGAGCAGACTGGATACAAGACGCTATAGGAAACAATGGCATTGTCTATTCTCATAGGACAAGTGGACAACTTCTCTTTCAAGGCTCATTTAAGTGTGGATGGTTTGGAGGAGGGAAGTTCAGAATAAAGAAGTGGGTCAACAACGGTTGGAACGAAACTCTTTGTAGCCGTGATTTTGGTTGGAGCACAGACGAGACTGTAAAAGTTAATTCCACAGGCCCTGGAAAATATCGGATTTATAGCGAGACGGCCTTTGCCTTCAATGCACTGCCATGGAACGTGTACTGTGGACAGATAAATTGCCAAAAAGGAAAACCAATAGTCTGCTGGGATGATTTCAAGACATCGCTTAACAAAGTGAATACTGGCGTGATGATAACAACCTCACACGCAAATGCACAGAAACTTGGAAATGAATAGGAGAAAAAAGAAAATGATTACAGTAAAGGTTTATCAAAATTCGACTTTGAAGTTGGAGCATGAAATTTCCAATCTAGCCATGAACAATGGCTATGTAAGCTGTTTCTTAACTGGTGGCTTGATAGCACTTCCTTTTAGTGTTGGTGAGTATGTTCAAGTTCAAGCCTACAATGATGAAGAGAAGGTTATGGACATCATGGCCACATTTGAAAGCTATCAGTTTTCAATGTCGTCTTATGTATCCAATGGCTCTGACGGACTTGAGGGAACACAGACTGGAGTGACTAACAATAGTTTGGTGTTTAAAGTCTTACAGATGAACAATGCATCTTAATGAATTTGAAGTGGCTCTGGTCTGCAAAGCTATTAAGTTGGCATCAGCAGAGCCACTTTTTTGCTTATTTATAATTCAGCCAGTATGGTACAAACAACAGAGATACACGATCTCCGTTTAGAAACAAAAATTATGCACAGGATTTGAAATCCTATGTTCCTATTTCTTTCAAAACTGTTATAGAAATGGTTTCAAAAATTGCATGGAGTTAAGAAATTTCATCAAAAGAAAGCTCTTCATGTACGTAAGGTTTTTTTGTTTTTATACATTCTTTAAGAACCTTCATATTTTCGTATATATCCCAACCAGTCTCTTCTAAGGCTGGCTCAGTTTTATTAAACATTTTTCTATATTCTTTGACTAATTGAGGATATTCTTGTTTTGAAATCTTATCACTCATTCTTCTTTTTTCCTCTTGCTTCATGTTAGCATTACTCGGTCGGTCTCGTATAGTTTTCGTAGAGACAGTCAAGCCATACCTCTCTAAGACGCTTAAGCTCTTTATCTTTCGTGTTTTCATTTTAAGCAATTCTCATTTTACCATCTTTTATAAAAATCTCTAATACAAAATCTTCTTCCATATGCTTTATGGTAAATACAACAACATGGTTTAAATCTTCAATTTCACTTAC
>CAVDPO010000179.1:5594-9369 GCA_963610855.1 Segatella copri | reverse complement strand
ATCATGTTCTAGGCAAAGAAGATGATGCTATTAAAAAAAGTGCAATTGAGAATGCAATTGAAGATGCAGCTTGTGCAGTTGTAAAATACATTGACGGAGAATCTGTGGAGGATTTGCAACTTGAATACAACAGAAAAGGCCTCATTTGAATATGTTTCCTCTGAACTGCTCTCTGAAAAGATTTGTTCCTTGTGTTCAGGTTTTTTGAATTTAACGTCTTTGAATTCAAATTCTTTAGATACAAAACCAACACTGCTTATTGCTTTTTCTGGTGGTTGTGATTCTCTTGCTCTTTTATCTATGGCTGTTAGTGATTTAGGTTCGCAAAATTGTTTTCCTGTATATGTAAATCACAATTTAAGAAGTCAAAACGAACTAGAAGATGAAATTGAATTAAATAAGATAAATTGCAAAAAGCTTGGAGTGAATTTAGAAGTAGTTACTTTGCAAAAAGGAGAGGTTGAGAATTTTGCAAAAGAACGAAAATGCGGTATTGAAGAGGCAGCTAGAATTCTTAGATATAAAGCTTTGGAAGAAAAAAGATCCCAACATTCTTGTTTTGCAATAGCTACCGCTCATCATAAGCAAGATCAAATTGAAACTGTTGCAATGAGACTCTCAGCTGGTTCTCCTGTAAGTTCACTTAGGGGAATTTCTCCGTATGACAGTAAAAAACATCTTATACGGCCACTTCTTGGATTTGAGCGGACAGAACTTGAAGAGTATCTAAACGAGAAAGGCCTTAGATGGAGTGAGGATTCAACAAACAAAGATGTGCAATATCTTAGAAATAAATTTAGAAATGAAGTTTTGCCAACTGTACGCCGGAATTGGCCAGTTTGTAATGATTACTTACTTTCTCTTTCGCAAAGTGCTGCAAGACTTTTTAATATCTATGATGAGCAAAAACTGCAACATAGTATAAATGTGGCCAAGGCTGTAGGTTTTGCATGGACAAAAATATCGGTCTTGGAAGAAATGAACCCAGCAAGTAGGATGTCTTTTTTGTTTTTAATGTGGGATTTAATCATGGGAACAACAGAGCTTCCTACGCTATTGGCACTTCGTGTTATACAAACGATTGAAGATGAAAAAGATTGCCTAATTAGTGCAAATGGCGGAACTTTTTTTACATACAATGGCATATTAGGCCTTTATTTGCAAAGAAGTCTTGAGAAAGTCAAAGAAAATGCCAAGAGTTTTGAATATGTTTTTGATTCTCTTGAAGAACAAAATATAACGCTCCCTTATGACCTTATTTTCCAAAGTGGAGCGCAAGCTGTTAAAACTTTGAAAAATGAAGACGAAAACAGTTTGAAAAAAGCTCTTTTCTTAGACAATGCTCTTTTCAAAGGGACTGTTCGCATAAGGTTTCCAAAAACAGGTGATGCGGTGCGTCTTAAAAGTGGACTTAAGACTGTATCAAGGCTCTTGCAAGATATGAAAATTCCTCCCTTTCTTAGGTCTTTGGTGCCAGTAATTGAGGATGATGATGGCATTTGCGCTGTGTTTGGTAGCCCCTTTGGTGGCGTAGATAGAATTTGTGTGAAGTTCAGAACTTCTCTTGCCCCAAATCGCTTTACTCTATATATTGTTCGTAAAGGTTAAATTCCATGGAAAACAAAGAAAAAGATATGATTGAAAACAACAAAGAAGCACAAGAAACTCAGAATATTTCTGTCTCTCAAGCCCATGAAACTGCAACTGCAGAAAACTTAGGAAGCTCTAAAGACTTAGGAAACTCTGAAAACTTAGAGAACACTGAAAAACTTGTGAATGTAGAGAATTCAAATATGAGCGAAAGTTTAGAAAATTTAGAAACTACCGCAAAGCCTAATGTTACTGAATCTCAAGAAACTTCTCCTATTGAAAAGTCTTCAAAAAAAACGCGCCAAAAGACGAATCCTGACGATTATTGGAGACCTCGTCCAAGTAATAGTAATAGTGGTTACTGGGGTTCAAACCAACATTCAAACCAAAATGCAAACCCAAATACCAACCAAGGCTCAAGTCAAGACTCTAATGACAATGGCCAAGCTTCCAACGACAACCAGAATAATAATGGTTCAACTAATGGAAATAATGGGAATTTTGGCAACGGAAATGGTTTTGGAGGTGGCAATGGATTTGGAAATGGCGGTTTCAAACCTCAAAGAAATCCAAGCAGTCCAGATGGCCCATTTGGCTCAAAGAAAAACAGAATTGGGCTACTTGTATTCTTGGCACTTATAATTGTTTTCTCTTTTACTTTGTTTAACCAAGGAGCATCAACTCCAGATGTCTCATATAGCAACTTTAAGAACGCAGTTGAAGATGGTAAAGTTGCAACTGCAAACATAAAAAGTAGTACAATAATTGAGTTTACGACTAAAGATGGCTTGGTATATAAAACAAGGATTCCTTATTATGATGAGAATTTGCTCTCATATTTGGATGAGCATGACGTTGAAGTCAAAGGTTCTAACCAAGACGTTTCCATCCTCTCTGTAATACTAGAGCTGCTTCCTTGGATAATCTTTATAGGTTTTACTGTCATGTTATTCAAGCAGTCAGCTGGAAGTGGACAGCTCATGCAGTTTGGTAAAAGCCATGCTAAACAGTACACAGACAAAGATATAAAAATTAAATTCAAGGATGTTGCAGGCCAAAAGGAAGCTAAATACGAACTGCAAGAAGTCGTTGAATTCTTAAAAGATCCTAAGAAATTTGAAGCTATTGGTGCAAGAATACCAAAAGGTGTCTTATTAGTAGGCCCTCCAGGAACAGGTAAAACATTGTTGGCAAAAGCTGTAGCTGGAGAAGCTGGAGTTTCGTTTTTCCATACAAGTGGTTCAGACTTTGTTGAAATGTTCGTAGGTATGGGTGCTGCAAGAGTTCGTGACCTCTTTGACCAAGGGCGCAAAAACGCTCCATGTATTCTTTTCATAGACGAAATTGATGCAGTAGGTCGTTCTAGAGGCAGCGGACTTGGTGGCGGACATGATGAAAGAGAACAAACGCTCAACCAAATTCTCGTTGAAATGGACGGCTTTGATACATATGCCGGCGTAATAGTCATAGCTGCAACCAACAGGGCCGATGTCCTTGACCCAGCTCTCCTTAGACCTGGCCGTTTTGATAGACAAGTTGCTATATCATTGCCAGACATCCAAGAGCGTGAAGATATCCTCAAGATACATGCTGCAAAAGTTAAACTTGCTCCTGGCGTAGATTTGAGAAGAATTGCAAGAGCAACCCCAGGTGCCTCTGGAGCTGATTTAGCTAACCTTGTAAATGAAGCTGCTCTTTTTGCAACAAGACAAAAAAGAACGCAAGTTTCAATGGAAGATTTTGAGCAAGCTAGAGATAAAATGGTTCTTGGTGTTGCAAGAAAGAGCCATGTTATGACAGATGACGACAAGCGCCTTACTGCATACCATGAAGCCGGCCACGCACTTTTGTTCTATTACTTGGATGATATAGATCCTCTTTACAAAGTGACAATTATTCCTCATGGCAACGCTGGTGGTGTTACAATGGGACTTCCAGAAGATGATGTTTCGTATATGAAAAAAAGCTCACTTTTAAGTCATATTAAAATGGCTATGGGTGGTTATATTGCAGAAAAACTCCTAAATGGACAGACCTCCACAGGCCCTAGTTCAGATATAAAGCAAGCTACAGACATTGCAAGAAGAATGGTTACTGAATTTGGAATGAGCAATTTAGGATTTATCTCTTTAGGCTCTGAAGGCGAACCACTTTTCCTTGGAAGAGAAATTGCACAGCATAAAGA
>CAVDPO010000179.1:1556-5584 GCA_963610855.1 Segatella copri | reverse complement strand
GCATAAAGATTTTAGTGAAGACACAGCAAAGAAGATTGATATGGAAGTGACTTCAATTCTAAATGAGTGTATGACTGATGCAACAAACATTCTCACTCAGCACAGAGACCAGCTTGATAAACTTGCAAATGAGCTTATAGCTAAAGAGACATTGGATGATAATGAAGTGCGTGCACTTCTTGGATTTGCGGCTATAGGTCCAAAGAATTCAGATTTAAGCTAACTTTAGGATAAATATATGGTTGATTCTGCCCATAAAAGAAATTTTTGTATAATTGCGCACATAGACCACGGAAAGTCTACTTTAGCTGACAGGTTTATAGAAGCTGCTAGACTTGTAACTTCTCGAGGTCCTGCTCAATCACAAATTTTGGATAACATGGACATTGAAAGAGAGCGAGGCATAACAATAAAAAGCCAAGCTGTCACAGTTCCTTATACTGCTAAAAACGGAGAGCTTTATGAGCTTAATTTAGTAGATACTCCGGGACACGTTGACTTTTCGTATGAAGTTTCAAGAGCAATAAGTTCGTGCGAAGGAGCGCTCCTTTTAATAGATGCAACTCAGGGTGTAGAAGCTCAAACTTTAGCTAACTTGTACATGGCAATGGACCATGATTTGGAGATTATTCCTGTAATCAACAAAATAGACCTTGCTAGTGCTGACATAGACTCTTGTCTACAACAAATAGACCATGACCTTGGGCTTGACCCAGACATGGCTCAAAAAGTGTCTGCAAAAACAGGCGAGGGTGTGCCAGATCTATATGAAGCCATAGTCCAGTACATTCCAGCTCCAAAAGATAACTCAAGTGAGCCATTAAAAGCACTTATTTTTGACAGCCATTATGATCCTTACCGGGGTGTTATTGTTCATTTTAGGATTTTTGAAGGCTCTATTTCAGAAGGCCAAGAAATAATGTTCATGAACAGTAAAGCTGTTTATAAAGTTGAAGAAGTGGGAATTTTCCAACTTGACTTAGTTAGAACAAAAACTCTTTCTTCTGGAGACGTAGGCTATTTTATTGCAGGAATTAAAACTATTGCAGACATAAGGGTTGGAGATACAGTAACACTGTCTTCACGTCCAGCACAAAGTCCATGTGAAGGTTTCAAAGAAGTAAAACCTGTAGTTTTTAGCTCAATTTATCCTGTTGATACAAATGATTATGAAGAACTTTTAGATGCAATAGAGCGTCTTAAACTCAATGATGCTTCATTGGTATATGAAAAAGACAGTTCTGTTGCACTGGGGCAAGGCTTTAGATGTGGGTTCTTGGGAATGCTGCACCTTGAAGTTGTGCAAGAAAGAATAGAACGCGAGTTTGGACTTTCAATTGTTCTTACAAGTCCATCGGTTAGATACCTTATTCATATGAAAAATGGAGATGTTCTTGAAATAGACAACCCATTGGATTACCCAGACCAAGTAAGAATAGACTATTCAGAAGAACCTTACATAAGATCTAGCGTCATAACTCCTTCTAACTATGTTGGACCTGTTATTACTCTTTGTATGGAAAAACGTGGTATTCAAACAAGTATGAATTATATAGATGAAAAAAGAGTAGAACTTGTGTATGAAATGCCACTTGCTGAGGTCCTTTTTGAGTTTTACGATAGACTCAAGTCAATTTCACGAGGCTATGCGTCGTTTGATTACGAGATTATCGGCTATAGAAAGACAGACTTGGTTCGCATGGATATTCTTGTAAACGGTGAGGCTTGTGACGCTCTTAGCATGCTAGTTTTTCGCGATAATGCTGTCTCAAGAGGAAGACAAGCTTGCGAGCGCTTGCAAGAAGAAATTCCAAGGCATCAGTTCAAAATTCCAATTCAGGCTGCTATTGGTGGGAATATCATTGCACGTGAGACTATAAACGCATTTAGAAAAGATGTTACAGCAAAGTGTTACGGTGGTGATATAACAAGAAAACGCAAACTTCTTGAAAAGCAAAAAGAAGGGAAAAAGCGTATGAAGCTTGTGGGTAATGTAGAAATCCCGCAAAGTGCATACTTGGCAGTTCTAAAGAGCAAAGACACAGACCAATAAAGGCAATGGGGTAGTATAAGAAGGGGTAGCATTATGGAGTCGCAAACGGGCACAAACAATGTTAAAGAGTATTTTTTCAAAAATGGAGATTATTCATTTTCTATTCTAAACTTAGGTTGTGCTATTACCAGTATTTGTTGCCCAGACAAACATGGCAATGTTGCAAATGTAGTAGTTCCTTTCATGGGAGCTCTTGAAGACCCATCAATTATTCTAAATACCACTTCCTATTTTGGGCTTACAGTTGGACGTTTTGCAAACCGCATCCAAGGCGCAACTTTTGAACTTAACGGCAAACGATACACTTTTACTCCAAATGATAACGGGAACCTCCTTCATAGCGGGCCACATGGAATTTGGTCTAGAATTTGGGAAGTAAGAAAAGAGGCTAATGGTTTCATGTGTCTCCTTAAAGTGAAATCAATGGAAGATGGTTTTCCTGGAGATTTAGACATTCGTGTGCGTTTTTCAATGTCAAGTGATGGCGTTTTTAGAATTCATTACAGTGCAACTTGCACCCAAGATTGTCCATTAAATGTAACAAATCACTCTTATTTTAACCTAACAGGAGATGAGAGTTTAGACATATTTGGCCACGAAGTTACTTTTAACAGTTCTAAAATCTTAGAAGTGGATTCAAATCTAATTCCAACAGGCTCATATATAAATGTAGAAGACACACCATTTGATTTTAGAAAGCCAAAGACTATTGGAAAGGATACCAATAGTCCTGTACTTGCAAACACAAATGGGTACGACCACGCGTTTATAATTGATAGGTTCGCTCATACTTCTCTAGATGTTTCTAAAGATATTCCTAGTGGCACTTCTAACGACTATAACAACATAAGTAAAGAGCCAAAGATTGACATCTCAACACATGGATTTACAAAATTTGCAAGTGTTTACGAGCCTGTAAGTGGGCGCATGATGCAAGCTTTTACAGATTTGCCAGCTTTTCACTTTTACTCAGGAAACAAAAGAGGATTTTGTCTTGAGACCGAGTTTTATCCAAACTGCGTAAATCAAAAAGAGTTTCCATCATGCATACTTAAAGCAAATACTCTATTTGAAAGCACAACAGCTTTTCATTTTTATACTATTGAAAACTAAAGGGGCAACCAAATATGAAAGAAGTCAAAGTTATTGGTATAGCGGGAGGAAGTGGTAGCGGAAAGTCCACCATTGTGCGAAAAATTGGAGAAGTTAGCCAAGCATTTGTTTCAATTGCGCAAGACAGCTACTACAAAAGCGCTTCCTATGTGAATAATGCCAACATAACAGCTTTCAACTTTGACCATCCCGATGCCTTTGACAACGAGCTTCTTTGTCAACACATTCGAGATCTTAAGGCAGGAAAACCCATTGAAATGCCCCAGTATGATTTTGTGCACCATTGCAGACGAAATGAGACTATTCACGTTGAGCCCGCTCCTTTAGTCATTCTAGATGGGCTTATGATTTTTACAGAGTCAAGTATTAGAGAACTCATAGATTTGAAGATTTATGTAGATACTCCGCATGATATTAGGTTCATCAGGCGTTTACAGCGAGATATCTTGGAAAGAGGAAGAACTGTTGAAAGTGTAGTTAAGCAGTACTTAGAAGTTGTTCGCCCAGGGCATTTTTCATTTATAGAACCTACAAAAGAATTTGCTGATTTAATCATTCCAGAGGGCGGGC
Organism: Segatella copri; assembly: GCA_963610855.1. Taxonomy (GTDB): domain Bacteria; phylum Spirochaetota; class Spirochaetia; order Sphaerochaetales; family Sphaerochaetaceae; genus UBA9732. The sequence goes on along the minus strand of CAVDPO010000179.1, from coordinate 1,848 downwards.
ACAACGAAAACGCTATGAAAGTTCTTAATTCATTTGTACGTGAGATATCAAATACAAACGAATAGAAGTTTTTTTGTGAAATTGCTTTAGAGGTTTTTTCTAAACTTTTTTCTAAACTTGTGACGTCTAAAAGCAACTCTTTGATTTCTAATGTGCTTAAAGCTAAACTTCTCAGGAACTGGGTCCGGTCCTCCCATGTAAAACCTACTACAACGCAAAAGGCGAGCAATCCCAAGAATTGAACCTTTAATTATTCCATGTTTTATTAAAGCAATTTTGACATATTCTGAGC
>CAVDPO010000179.1:0-1546 GCA_963610855.1 Segatella copri | reverse complement strand
ATCCCTTAATTGGAAGAAGAAAGATCTTAACTAGTATGTTATGGCTCTCTTGTAGACTTTCTTTTGTCCTCTCTTTTGGGCTTTTGGGGAGGATGTCTTTTGAACTCTCATTTGATTTTCCATTTGAACTCATGCAAGAAACATAGATAAAAAGCACAAATGTTGCAACAGCCCAATGAAGGCGTCTTGATGTATCAAAAATTAGCTTGTATCAAAAATTGTATGTATCAAAAATTGTACACTCAATAGGGTTTGACTTAAGTTGTGAGTTTGGGATATATTAACGCTGTATCATTGTGTAATAAATATATCGATATGGAGGATAAATATGGCAGGTGCTATTTCTAAAAACGCTCGTCGTGAAGGTGAGAAAATTCTTACAAGCCGCTGGGGTGGTCAAATTAAGACAAAGTCTGTCTTTGAAAACGGCAAGCTTCACCACATTGCCTATTGTGTTAAAACAGGTAACACAGCTCGCAAACCAAAGGATTTAATGTAACCCATGTCGAACGCCCGCTTTTGTGCGGGCTTTTTTGGGTTTATTTTTTTCTAGAATGCTTTGAAATAATGGTAAAATCATAAAAATTTAATTTTTTAGTGTATCCGTTTGCGTTCTGGTATGTTATCATTTAAGTAAATTCCTAACTTTTAGGAATGATTTTGTGAGGAGGAAACACGTGAAACGTTTTTCTAAAATTGCTAGTCTGGTACTTTTAATTGTTGCCATGACATTTACTCTCGCTAGTTGTCAGTCTCCTAAACAGGATGTCGGTGACATTGTTATAACAATTCCTGAAGAGGAAACACAGGAAGTAACTTCATTTGTTGAACCAGCAAAGGAAGAGTCTGTTTCAGGCGTAGAAGTTGCTGACGACGGTTCTATTATTGTTCATCTCTCAGCCTATGGTTACAATGCAACAATAAAGATTGAAGATGGAAAGGCAACATTGACATATCCTACATTTATTACAAATGAAGAGATTATTACTGCTGCAAAGCTTGCTTATTCTGCATATGAAGCATATCTTGATGGCACAAACCTTGAGATTGTTGCTCCTGGTCAGGCTGTTGTCACATTCCCTACCGGTTACTCAAAAGAAGATCTTGAGTATGCAGCAAATGTCTTAAAAGATGAAGTTCTTGCTTATGTTGCTTCTATTGCAGCATCATTCGAGCCAGCTGAAGAGACAGAAGAAGTTTCTACTCCAGCTATTTTTGAGAAGCATCTTGATCTCTATGGATATACTCTTGACATTTATGCATACAGCAACCTTGTTGAATTCCGTTATCCTAGTTTCATTACTAATGCAGAAGTCAGAGCTGCTGCTGAAGCTGCATACGCAGCATATAGCCAGTACCTCCAGGGTTCTTCCCTCGTAATTGATGCTGGTACAGCTGTTCTTTCTCTTGGATATGAACTTACAGAAGATGATTTCAATTATGCAGCTGACCTTCTTTCATCTGAACTTACTTACTATGTAGAAGCTCTCTCCCAGCCAGTAGAAGAAGCTGAAGAAGTTACAGTTGTTGCAGATGCTCCTGTTGT
>CAVDPO010000178.1:0-3443 GCA_963610855.1 Segatella copri | reverse complement strand
TGTATGCCCGTGCTAATTGTCTACTTGGTCTTTTTCTTTTACTCAGTTGGATACAATATTTTTGGAACTCTTGCTTCAGAGATTATGCTCTCAAAATCTCTTGCAATAAATGAAGCCGGGCTCATGCAGAGTTTTCTTCAAGTTGGTGCCGTTTCAGGAATTTTATTCTCTACTTTTCTATCAAAAAGATTTACAAGTAAACAGGTTTTAATGCTTGGTATGTGCATTGCTTCGGTTGCGCTGCTCTTGTTTTTCTTTAATCCTATATGGGGTTTAATGCTTCTTTTTTATGCTATTTTTGGCTTTGGTGGTTTTTTCTTAGATAGTGGTTCCAATGCGTATCTTTCAGATTATTTCAAAGATAAAAGGGGAAAGTATATTCCACTTCTTCATTTTACTTATAGTCTTGGAGCATTAAGTTGTGGATATTTAGTTTTGCCTTTTAAGAATGAAAATTGGTTTAAGGGTTATGGCATAGTTGGAATAATCATTTTATTTTTCTTTGCTTTGGCACTGTTTTTTCAAAAGAGGAATAAAAACGGACAAGTCAACAAAATGACTCAAAATAGCGCAACAAAGGAAACTTCTAAAGATAAAAAAAAAGATGGAGCGGTACTTCCAAGGAGCACTCTTAGTACAAAAGAAATACTTTCTGATAAATGGTTCCTTTTGTACTGCTTTGCTTTAATGCTATACATGACAAGCCAACAAACTTGTTCAAATTGGTTTCCTCTATACATGGAAGAGAAGTTTACATCTTATGAAACTATAGCATCTGCAACAACGCTTTGTTTTTGGAGTGGTATAGCAATAATGCGTTTTGTGTCAGGCTTTATCATTGACAAAGGCTTTAGCCCTTTGAAAATGTGCATTATTGGCATGGGAATTTCTGGAATATTTCAACTTTTATCCTTGTGTGCAAACAATGCAATTATTGCTTTTGTTTTAGTTTTGTTTTGTGGCTTGTTTGCAGGCGCCACTATTCCTTGTTTTATTGTTGAAGTAACAGGGTGGTACCCACACAATACTTCATTTGTATCTTTCTTTTATTTATTTTGTGGAAGTATAGGTAGGCTCATAATTCCGTACTTAGTAACCGTTGTTGCAGCTACAATTGGTTTGCACTCAAGCTTAATCTATTCAACAGGTTTATTATTTCTTGGTTCATTAATTAGTTTGTTGGTTTATACAAAAAAATATAAAAAATAGAGAGGTCAATTATGGAAAAAGAATTGTTAATTGAAAAACAATATGAACTTGCAAAACAGCAGTTTGCAGACTTTGGTGTCGATACCGACAAAATGATTAAAAAAGCTGATTCTATTCCAATTTCAATGCATTGTTGGCAAGGTGATAGCTTTCATGGGTTTGAAAGCAAGGGCGATCTAACAGGTGGAATAGCTGTTACAGGAGACTATCCAGGATGCCCAAGAAATCCAGAAGAACTCAGGGCCGATATTGATTTTACTTTTGGCATGTTCCCAGGAACAACTAGATTTAATCTTCATTCAAATTATGCAGAGAACGTTGAGAAAGGCCAAGAAAGGAATTGCTATACAGCTGCTAATTTCCAAAATTGGATAGACTGGGCCAAAGAGCATAAGATTGGGTTGGACTTTAACCCAACATATTTTTCTTCTGACAAAATGGATGGAAACTTCACATTAACAAGTGAAAATGAAAATGTTAGAAAATATTGGATTGAGCATGGAAAATCTTGTAGGAAAATTGGAGAGGCTTTTGGAAAGGCTCTAGATTCACCTTCTGTTGTTAATTTTTGGATGCCAGATGGTTTTAAGGACATTCCTGCAGATAAAAAACGCTACAGAGAAAGAATGGTTGAAAGCCTAGATGAGATCTTTAGCGAAAAAATTGATGAAAAATATGAGATTGATTCAGTTGAAAGTAAGCTTTTTGGCTTTGGTATAGAAAGCTATACTGTTGCTTCTCACGAGTTCTCTTATGGATATGCAATTACACGAAATAAAACTTATTGCATTGATATGGGACATTTCCATCCAACAGAGGATATTAGTGACAAAATAAGTTCAGCCCTTTTGTATTTACCTCATTTACTTATCCATACAAGTAGAGGTGTTAGGTGGGACAGTGACCACGTTGTTCTTTGGGATGATAATCTTAGAAATGTAATGAGAGAGATTATTCATGGTGGTTATGAAGATAAAGTCTTTATTGCACAAGACTACTTTGACGGTTCCATGAACCGTATAGCTTGTTGGACAATTGCAATGAGAAATACAAGACAAGCAATACTCAATGCTTATCTTGAACCTATTGAAAAAGCAAAAGAATTCGAAAGATGCGGTGATTTAACAGCTAGAGCGTTAGTTTTGGAAAACAATAAGCATCTTCCTTATGATGAAGTATGGAACTACTACTGTCTTACAAAAGATATTCCTGTTGGAAATGAAGTTCTCCTTAAGATTAAAGATTATGAAGAAAGCGTTCTTTCAAAGCGAGACTAATTTAGATCCAGTTGCTAATGGGCCTGTTATCTATGCTTAAGAAAACATGGCCCTAATGCAAATTATGGGCAAAAACTTATTGGAAATCGAAATTAAGTTTTTCATGGAGACCGGTGATATTATCAAAAACATATTGCTTGGTCTCCTCTAAGTTATTCATATTTTTGAGTGATTGAATAATTGCTTCATGTTGAGAAATAACTTTGTGCCCTTCTTCTTTGGTCATCTCATTACCCATTAGCACAATGAAATTGCTAAGAGGGAAGCGAGAGAACATGTCTGTGAGTCTGCTGTTTCCTGCTAAAGAAACCATTTTTTGATGGAATTCCATATCTGCAAGAATGAAGCCAGTTTTATCTTCTTCCTCTATTGTTTTTGCAACATTTCTGTTGATCTCTTCAAGTTCTTGAATACCAACAATATTGTGATTTCCTTTTTTATAGAAAAGCTCAATAGCAAAAGTTTCAAGAGCAACTCTAATTTCTATAAAATCTTGAAAATCACTTTTACTTAATTTTGTAACAAAAGCGCCTTTTCTAGGAATTGTCTCAACAAGTCCATCATATTCGAGCTTACTAAAAGCATCTTTTAAGGGTGTCATGCTTATATTCAATGCTTTTGATACAGTGTCCAGTAAAAGTCTTTCGCCAGGTTTGTAGACGCCAGCTAGAATTTGTTTTTTAAGCTCTTTGTATGCTACTTTACTCAGTGTTTCGTTTGTCATCCCTACCTCTTCATCTTCTTATAATAAAAGGATACAAAGTTTTGTCAAATATTCAATGTTGAAAATTTTTAATAATAAATGAAAAATTTTTTATAAAATTCTTGCAATCTTAGAAAAGCTGTTCAATAATTTAATTAGTCAAAGAGCTTGAGGAGGGTTTTGTGAAAAAAGTACTTAAACCTTTTAATTTTAGAAAATTCGATACTGTTGCTGATTTTAAGTCTGCTATGGAC
>CAVDPO010000177.1:3066-3733 GCA_963610855.1 Segatella copri | reverse complement strand
CCCCTTTACCGGCAACAGCTATAATCTTTGCACCAACCTTGTCTATATTCATTTGGTGTCACCCCTTTTTTTGAGCCCAGTAGGAGATTTTGGCAAAAAGAGCTTTGTGAAGATTGGTTTTGGATTTGCAAGAAAAAGACATTTCTAAAAACTGAAGTAATACTTTATGTATTACGAAGTTAGAAGAAATGTTCTTTTCGATACAAAGGCAAAGCTAGAGTTCAGTAAGACAGTTTTGCAAAAACCTCTTAGAAATACTATTTGACTTTGTTAAGACTTTATCATACTTTCTATATTTTTTCGACATATAATTGCACGACTTTTAGATAAAAGTATTGTTATTTCTAATCTTTTTTACGTTAGCGTTCATTAAGTGACGGCCAATTTTTTTGTATACGAATGCTTTTAATGGCGACATTTCTTGATGATGTTCCTGTAAAAGAGAATCAGGACTGTCGTAAATGCCAAAGTCTTGATTTATTCCTTCGCTTTGGATGTAGGTGTTGTTGCGGTTGAAATCAATCACAGGATGACGAAAATCACGCACTGCCACACCATATCCGCAGAACGCGCCGGTGCAGTCGGCATTTGCAGCCTGAAGGCTTTCCAGATAAGCCTTGTCCAGAATAAATGCCTCCAGCTCATACCACACACCTTCCAGATATAC
>CAVDPO010000177.1:0-3056 GCA_963610855.1 Segatella copri | reverse complement strand
ACACCGTAGCCACAAAAAGCTCCTATGCAGGTAGGATTTAATTTTTGTAGATTTTCTAAATAAACTTTATCAAGTATGAATGCTTCTAACTCAAACCACACTTCATCTAAATAAACTTCTATCCAACTGTGAAAAACATTTTTAGGAGCTAGAACATACACGAGTCCTGTCATTGCCCCTTTTTGAAGTTTCTTATCTATGGTAAAGCCATGAATACGACAAGGAATATTGCAAGCACGTAGTAGAGCCATAAATAGAGTTCCTTTTGTGTTGCATTGACCATACCCATTAGCTAGCACTTTAGAAGCAGGGATGTTGTCATCTATATTATAGCCAAATAATATTTCGTCTCTAACATAGTTATAGATAGCTTTTATGCGCTCAAAATTTTCTAAATCATGCCACTTACGTTTTGCAATGAGTTCTTGTATTGTTGGATGTGAAAAATTCAACATTTGAGTTTCTTTTAAGTATCTATCCATTTTCATTTTTCTCTTTTTGTAGGTTGCTATTTTGCGCTTTTACAGTTAGTTTAATCTAACTAGTTTTCTTTGGATAGCCCCAATTAAATTCGTAGGGGTACAGTGTGGTTTGTTAAAAGGGCGAGGGTAAAGGTATCGGCCTAAAGGGATACTAAAATAGAAAGGGTACGATGGCCAGTACAGGGGCAGTTGCGACGGGGCAGTGCCAGTAGCGTTTCCATTTTTGTAATAAGTTTTGTAAAAGAGGAAGTGAGGGGAAAAAAGAGGTTCTTGCAAAAAAGTTTTGTTGCTTGTTCTGCAAGAGCCTCTAAAATTCTAAAATGAATGGTTTATAAAGCTTTACCGGTATAACTCTTTATAATCCTTTACAATCCTTGGTGGCCAAACGATTATTTGGGCTTTTTATAACCGCACTTTGGACATACTCCATTCTCATCAAGAGCAATTCCGCAAAGAGGACAGCGCTCTACTTCAAGATGTGGTTCATAGCATTGAGATGCTTTGTTCACACCACTAGAGAATGTAAGTTTTACAATATTTAGCTTGTTTTTCAAAAGGTCGTAAACAATTTTAATCATTCCTTCTACTGTCATTGTCTCTTTTGTAACAACAAGACGGCATTCTGGATATGCAGTTGCAAGTTCTGTTTGGAATGCAGGACCTTTCATAATGTTGTTTGGATGACCATTTTTAATTCCTTGTTTTTCATAAACATCTAATATTGCAGGCAAAAGAGGGTCATCTTTTCTAAGAATTAACGCATGGTCAAAGTTTTTAAGAACATCCCATGCTGTCTTTTGAATCTCATTGCATGGAAAAACCATATTTACGCCGGGGTTTACTGACCCTTCAACTTCAATGGTAAGAATTCCGGTGTGTCCATGAAGATACTGTGCTTCACCTTTGAAGCCATAGAACCTGTGCGCATACTGTAATTCAACTGTTGTAATGCTTCTCATTTCAGTTTTCTCCTTTCTTGTGGAAGTTTCTTGAAAAACCTCCTAGTCTATATTTAGGGCTCAAGCCCATTTTTTTAGTTTGTTCTTCAAAATCGTTTTTTTAGCTGTTTTCCTAACAATCCTAACTATCCTTTGTGTTCTACATAGTTTCTTTGCAATTAGGACATAGCCCCTTAAAAACTAAGTCATATCCTTCAACTTCAAAACCGTGTGAATCTTTAATTTGCTCTTTCAAATTAGGGATATAAGGCATTTCAACGTCAAAAACCTTTCCGCATTTTGTGCAATGAGCGTGGTAATGCTTTTTGCAAATATGGTCAAAATGGCTTGCACTTCCTGGAATTTCTATAGAAGAAACATCACCACTTTCAACAAGCTGTTTGAGATTTCTATATACTGTACCTTTTCCAATATGCGGAGCTTTAGAGGCTATTTCTTCATAGATTTCATCCACAGTTGGGTGGTTTTTGAGGCTTCTCACAGCCTCTAATGTAAGTGTTCTTTGTATAGTATTGCGTTCCATTTTTGCAACAACCTCTTAAATTTATTGTATGTTTGAGAGTAATAAAAATTACTCTCTATTAGGAATATATCCTATTAAAGAATATATGTCAATAAGAGGTGCATCAATAAGAGGTGGGCGATTTCTCCTTGCTTTTATGCTGGGGGGGGGTATGATGATTATTGCCGTTTTGCGGTGAGAAAGAAAAAGGTGTCTTTTACAAGGTAAAGGAAGGAGTTTATTAAATGAAAGCGTTAAAAAGAAATTTACTATCTCTTATGGCTCTCACAATGCTTTTTGTTGCAGTATCTTGCGACGAACCACATGAACATACTTTTGGAGAATGGGAATTATTGGAAGACGGAACAGATGTTATAAGGATTTGTACTGTTTGTAAGTCCAAAGAAATAGCAAAGCATATTTCAAATTTGACTGAATTGCTTCCGGAAGCTAACAAGAATGATTTTAATTCAAATTCAACCTCTTCGGAAAAGATTGAGATTGATGGGAAAAATGTGTATGTTGTCGATGAATGGCAAGATTTGTGGTTTGGTGGTGATGTAACAATAAAGAATGTCATTTTTAAGAAAGGTATAAGTTTGACAACCAGAACTACGGAAGAAGTGACTGTCACAATTGAGGGTTGTACGATATTTCCATGTAATCAAACTGAGTTGCAGGCTAAAGTTGATAAAGATGAAAATTACAGAATTGACAATTCTGGTAACGGCTTGTGCCTGAATATTGATGCTCCTAATGACACATCTGCTGATAAAACTAACAGAAAAGGAAAGATTACTGTAAAGATTTCAGATTGTACTTTGATTGGCGATGGAAGCGACACTGCTGTAAGAACTGATTCTTTCCAGTCAAGTGCATCCTATAAAGCATTTAAGAAAGATCAAAACACCTGGGCACAGTCTTATAAATATAAAGGTCGTGGCAATGGTATTGGTCTTGGCGTTGCCAGTGGGAATGGAAATTTCCTGAAAGAAGTGACTATTACGAATTGTACGTTTAAAAAACTGAGAAATGCTGCTTTGCAGATATATGATCATTTTACCGCTAAGGTAACTGTAACTGACTGTGATTTTCAGGGTTGGGGTTTGAATG
>CAVDPO010000176.1:0-3135 GCA_963610855.1 Segatella copri | reverse complement strand
CCTCTTAAGAGAAGAATTAAAAAAAGAAAAAACTTTTCTTTTGAATCTAATGTCCTCTCCTGGAGCTGGAAAAACAACAACTCTTAAACGTACAATTTCATTTTTGAAAGATGAAATGAAAATTGGCGTTATGGAAGCTGACATTGACTCAGTTGTAGATGCAAGAGCAATAGAAGAAACGGGCGTTAGAGTAATTCAAATTCACACTGGAGGAATGTGCCATTTAGATGCAGACATGACACGTCAAGGACTCAAAGAGTTTGGGACACAAGACTTAGATTTTGTAGTACTTGAAAATGTTGGAAATCTTGTTTGCCCTGCTGAATTTGACACCGGAAGTACAAAGAATGCTATGATTTTATCTGTTCCAGAGGGTGATGATAAACCTCTTAAATATCCTCTAATGTTTCAAATAAGTGATGTTGTTCTAATAAACAAGTGCGATACACTCAGTGTTTTTGATGATTTTTCAACAGAAAAAGTCAAAGAGAGAATACTAAAACTAAATCCAAAAGCAAAAGTTTTCTTTGTTTCTGCAAAAACAGGAGAAGGTTTTGAGCCTTGGATTGATTGGATAAGAGACGAAGTAAAAAAAGAAATTTAATTAAAGTGAGGAAGAAACGTATGAGCGACCCATTGGGCGGATTTGTTCCTGAAAGTGTTAAAAATGATGAGCCAATTAGAGAGTCAATTATAAAACTTGGCAAGCTCATCACTGATCGTGTTGCTGTAGTGCTTGGAAAAGAGCAAATTACAAAAGAAAGCCCAGAATACTGGGGCCTTGCTCCTCTTTGTACAGACGAACAAGCAGAAATTGCCATAAAAATGGGCAAACGAAAGCCTAGAACATTTGAAGAGATTAAAAAACTCACAAAATGTACAAATGATGCATGGCTTCAAAAACAGTTAGATGAAATGGCTTATAACGGCCTCATTGAGTACAACTGGGAAAATGAAAAAAGAGAAAAACAATATGTTCTTCCAATGTTTGTTCCTGGCAGTGCAGAGTTTAGTAACATGAATGCAAAAGTTCTTGAAGAACATCCAGAGATGGGACGTTTCTTTGAGCGCATGAGCCGTCTTCCTCTTGAGAAAATCACTCCAATGGTACCTCTTGGAGGCGCAGGAATTGGAATGCACGTAATTCCAGTTGAAAAAGCCATTGAAATGGAGAACAACAGCATTTCAGTTGAGCACATTTCACATTGGCTTAGCAAATACGATGGGAAATATGCTGCATCTCCTTGCTCTTGCCGTAAATCACGCCAAACTTTTGACGAAGGCTGTGCCGACGACCCAGAAGGCTGGTGTATTGCTGTTGGAGATATGGCAGACTACGTTGTTGAAACCAATAAAGGTGGCAGGTACATAACAAAAGAAGAAGCCTTAGAAATCATGAAAAAGGCAGAAGACAATGGATTTGTTCACCAAATAACAAATATTGATGGTGAAAACAAAATCTTTGCTATATGCAACTGTAATGTAAATGTTTGCTATGCACTTAGAACTTCGCAGCTCTTCAATACGCCTAACATGTCAAGATCGGCCTATATTGCCCATGTTGAAACTGACAAGTGTGTTGCCTGTGGTCGTTGCGTTGAATTTTGCCCGGCCGGTGCTGTTAAACTTGGTCAAAAACTGTGCAAAAAAGACGGAAGTAAAGTTGAATATCCAAGAATCCCTCTCCCATCAGAGAAAAAATGGGGCCCTGAAATGTGGGAAGAAGATTACAGGGATAAAAACCGTATAAACAGTCATGAAAGTGGCACATCTCCATGTAAAACAGCTTGTCCTGCTCATATTGCTGTTCAGGGGTATCTAAAACTTGCAGCCCAAGGTAAATACACACAAGCATTAGAGTTAATTAAGAAAAACAATCCGCTTCCAGCTGTTTGCGGGCATATTTGTAACAGACGTTGCGAACAGGCTTGTACTCGTGGAACAATTGATGAATCTGTAGCAATTGATGAAGTTAAAAAATTCATTGCAATGCAAGATTTGAATCAAGAAACACGTTTTATTCCAAAGAAAGTAATTCCATCTTTAGACGATACTTTCTTTAATGAAAAAATTGCAATCATAGGTGGCGGGCCTGCAGGTCTTTCATGTGCATTCTATCTTGCAGAGAAAGGCTATAGACCTACTATCTTTGAGAAAAACAAGCGCCTTGGTGGAATGTTAATGTATGGAATTCCATCATTTGTTCTTGAGAAAAACATTCTTGAGGCAGAAATCGACATCATAAAAGAGATGGGCGTTGAGGTTCAACTTGGAGTTGAAGTTGGAAAAGACGTAACAATAAAAGAGCTAAGAGAGCAAGGATACAAAGCTTTCTACATTGCAATAGGATGCCAAGGCGGGCGTAAGGTCAATGTTCCGGGCGAAGACTCAAACGGAGTTCTAACTGGTGTTGAATTCTTAAAACAAGTTACAGATAACGAAAACTTTGAACTTGTAGGCAATACTGTTGTCATTGGGGGCGGTAATGTCGCAATAGACGTTTCAAGGGCTGCTTTAAGATGCTCAGCTAATGCAAAAAGTTCCAATGGGTCAAATGGAAAAATCAGCCAATTCTCTCTTGAAACTAGAGATATCATGCCCGCAACTCCTGAAGAAATTTTAACAGCAGAAAGCGAAGGCATTTACATTGAAGGTGGATGGGGTCCAAAAGAAATTTTGAGCAAAAACGGAAAAGTTATTGGAATTGTCTTGAAAAAATGTACGTCTGTTTTTGACGAAACTGGACGCTTTAATCCTCAATACGACGAAAATGAAACCAAAACTATTGACTGCTCAAATATTCTTTTGGCTGTAGGTCAAACAGTTGAATGGAAAGGTCTTTTAGACGGTGAAGATATTGAACTCAAACGTGGCAATTACCCAGTAGCTGACAGCATAACTTACCAAACAAGCAAGGCCGATATCTTTGTAGGTGGAGATGTTTTTACCGGCCCAAAGTTTGCAATAGATGCAATTGCACAAGGCAAAGAAGCTGCAATATCTATTCACCGCTTTGTCCAACCACATTCTTCACTAACAATTGGTCGTAATCCTAATTACTACAAAGAATTAGATAAAAATGACATAAAAGTTGAAGAATATGACAACACAGGACGTAAAAAAACAGGATACAAC
>CAVDPO010000175.1:2033-7853 GCA_963610855.1 Segatella copri | reverse complement strand
CTGTCAACAGAGCTAGCATTTGCGCTATCACAAGGGCCGTCGTTGACAAAAAACGAATACACTTTTCCAGGTCGTTGTTTTTTGCTTTTAGAAACCATAGCTTGCCAGCGGTCAGGGCCTAAAGCACCAGTAAAAAGGAACTCTACCTTTCCTCCTGTCTCAGACACTCCATACACACGAGCCTTTCTAACACGCGTATCATTTACGACAACAATACTCCCTGGTTCAACGTATGATGCAAAATCTACCATTTTAGAGTCAGTATAAGAGCCTGTTTTTCTATCTATAACCAAAAGCCTGTCATCACCACGTCTTTCTGCAGGCGTTTGAGCAATAAGATTTGCAGGTAAATCAAAAGTAAACTCACTAATTTTCATATTCTAAAAATCCCAATAAGTATTCCAATATTTGAAGTAAGTAGTTCTAGCAAGACTGCCTAAGTACTTTCACATTTACACAAAACTTGTGCAAGTATTAATCGAACAAAGTTCCTTGAGTTTCTTTTTCAAAAACATCAAGGCCCGGTAGATTGGCCATACCATTTGCCCTCATTTGAGCTTCCATCCTATCTTGAAGACCCAAAAGTTCATATGCTTTAGCTGTAACCATTCTACCTCTTGGCGTGCGTTTCAAATAACCTTTTTGAATTAAATAAGGCTCATAGAAGTCTTCAAGAGATTCAATAGCCTCACCTACAGAAATACAAAGCGTCTCAGCACCAACGGGACCACCACCGTAGAACTCAATAATTGTTCGCAAAATATTACGATCTTGGTCTTCAAGCCCATTAAGGTCTATTCCAAGATTTTTGATACTACGATAGACAACGTCTGTATTAATTACTCCGTTAGAAGTAACTTCTGCAAAATCACGGAACCTTCTGAGAAGTCTATTGGCAATTCTTGGAGTTCCTCTAGAACATTTAGCCAAAAGAGAGATAGCATCATCTTCTATTGGCACATTTATAAGGCTTGCACTGCGCTTAATAATTTGACCAAGCTCTTCTTCATTGTAAAATTCAATACGGCAATTAATACCAAACCTTGTTTGAAGAGGAGAACTCACCATGCCAGCCTTTGTAGTTGCTCCAATGAGCGTAAAATGAGGAATTGGTATTCTCATTGTTCTTGCACTAGGTCCTTGCCCAATTACCCAGTCTATCTCAAAATCTTCCATTGCAATGTAGAGCATTTCTTCCAAAGCGGGCTTTAACCTGTGTATTTCATCTATAAAAAAGACCGAGTTTTCTGTGACATTGGTTAAAATTCCAGCTAAATCTTTTGGCTTATCCAAAGCTGGAGCGCTTGTCATTCTAATTTCTGAGCCCATTTCATTGGCAACGATAGAAGCCAACGTAGTTTTTCCAAGTCCAGGAGGCCCAATTAAGAAAACATGATCTAGAGCTTCACCTCTTTCTCTTGCAGCTTTAATAAAAACGCCTAGATTTTCTTTTATTTTCTTTTGACCTTGGAAATCGCAAAGGAACTTTGGTCTTAAGATATTCTCTTGAGCATCAGTATCTTGATAGCCAGTGGCCATAATTGAAGTGTTTTGCAAGTAATCAATATCATCCATTACAAGACCTCCCCAAAACAGTGTTTCGTTTTGACACTAAAGCTAAGACAAAGCCACAACCGCTGACCTAAATAGCCATTCTTCAACTGCACTTTGCCCATGAGATGCAACATATTCTTCATTGTCTTTCAATAGCCTAGATACAACATCAAGAATCTTCTTTTTGTCATAACCCATCTCAACAAGAGCATCAATTATGTCTTGATACTTCTTGGAGGCTCCACTTGCAACATTTTGTGGTTTTGCATCTTCTTTTGTAAATACCAATGTATCTCTTAGAGCAAGAATAATCTTTTGGGACGTCTTAGCTCCCAACCCAGGAATACGAGAAAGAAAAGAAATATCACTTTGATCTAATGCTGTAATAAAATCACGAACTCTAACACCAGACAGTATTTTCATAGCCTGTTTAGGTCCAATTCCATTAACTTTTATAAGCTCTAAAAACAGCCGTCTTTCATCTTCATCACAAAAGCCAAATAGTGTCATACCATCATCTTTGTGCTGTAAGTATGCAAGAAGTCGAACATTATTGCGGTCAGAGCCTTGTAAAGAAGAAAGTTTAGTGGCTGTTTGAGAAGACACAATTAATTCGTATTCAATACTACCGCCTAGAATTATTACAGATTGTGGGCACACATAAACAAGTTGACCAATTATTGCGTTTATCATTTGGAAATTCCAAGCCTCCCTTGTGTCGTACTCGTATTACCCCAACAGACTGCTGCAGCAAGTGCATCAGCAGCGTGATCGGGCCGTGGTATTTTGTCCAAGCCTAAAAGAAGTCTACACATTTCTTGCACCTGTTTTTTTTCTGCTCTGCCATAGCCTGTTATTGCAATTTTTATTTGCAAAGGCGTAAACATGCTCACTGGGATATTAAATTGATGCATCCTATACGACACAGCCCCAATGACCTTTGCAACCCCAATTGCAGACACTTCATTTTTTGCAAAATATATATCTTCAATAGAAACATGCTCAGGATTATATTTTTCAACCACAGAGCCAATCTCGTCAGCAATAAATGCAATTCTATCTTCAAGCCTGTCAGTTGCTTTAGTATTTACAACACCAAAACAAACAGGCCGGAACTTTTGACCGATAAATTCGACCACGCCCCAGCCTGTATTTGCAAGACCTGGATCAATGCCCAGTATTAACATAATGCTCTCTATAAATCACTCTTCGTAGAAATCATCTGGAAGGTCAAGGTTTGTTGAAACTTGCTGAACATCATCAAGATCTTCAAGTCTTTCAACAATATTCATAACCTTTTGAGCTTTTTCTTTTTCAAGAGAAACTGTTGTGTCTGCAATCTTGTTTATATCGGCACTTTCTTGCTCAAAACCAGCAGCTTGCATAGCCTCAAGAACAGCACCAAAATCAGCAGGGGCGGTAGTAACTTCAATAGTTCCGTCTTCGTTCACAACATCTTCTGCCCCGTTTTCAAGAGCAGCAGTGAAAATCTCGTCCTCTGAATACTTGTTTGCATCATATGTTATGACACCTTTTGTTTGGAACATGTATGAAACACATCCACTGGAACCAAGAGAACCACCAAGTTTTGTAAGAGTGCTTCTTACATCTGCAGCAGTTCTGTTCTTGTTATCTGTCAAGGTATCAATGATTATTGCAACTCCACCAGGTGCATAGCCCTCATAAGTAAGTTCCATGAACACAGCATTGCCCATTTCGCCGGAACCTTTCTTAATGGCTCTTTCGATATTGTCCTTTGGCATGTTCTCTGCACGAGCCTTAAGAATGGCTGTTCTAAGAGCTGCGTTGGTGTCTGGATCTGCTCCTCCCATTTTTGCAGCAACGCTAATTTCTTTAATTAGCTTTGTGAACTTTTGGCCACGCTTTTGGTCGGCGATGCCTTTCTTGTGCTTGATTGTAGCCCATTTACTATGACCTGACATAAAAACCTCTTTGTTAATGCATTAAGAATAACTATCAAATTTTACATATTGCCTTTTTTACTGTCAATAGAATTAGAAGCAATGGTTTTCAAAGCGCAAATGACAATGAAGGTGCTAAATAGAATTGAAAATAGAGTCTTTTGCATGATTCAAAAAAGGCTGCCTTTTGATTAAGACAGCCCAAAAACTTGCGTGTAAGTAATAATTAGAATGAGTAAGTTGCTCCAACGTATGGACGAATGTAGAAACTTGCTACGCTAACCTTACAACCACCGGTCTCAGCCCTAGCAGCATAGTCGTTAACAGCCTTTGAAGTGTTAACAAAGAACCATGCACCTGTTGCACCACCTACAATGGAGATTTTATCAGTGATTTTATAAGAACCTTCAACTCCAAGATTGAGACCTAAAGCAACATTATATAAATCAGAATCTTGCTCCTCCGGTTCACTTTCTACCAAAGAACAAGGTACAAAAGAACTCCAACTCTTTACAAGCTGTCCTGCAACTAGCTCAAGTCCGGCAAGACCTGCAACAGAAACTTTTTCATTGATTGCATAGGTATACTTTGCATCAAGAGCAAAATCAACATAGAGACCGGCTCTATCATTCAATTGCTGATTGTCACTGTCAAGGGCTCCTTCAGAATCTTGATTAACAAAAGTTGTCTTTCCCGCAAACATCATTCCAAGGTTTGCCACAACACCCCAATTTTCATCAAAATCATATTCTCCTGTGAGATTGAAAGCAAAACCATTGTTCTTTGCTTTCATGAGCTTGTATTCATCGTCTCCTACAATTTTCATTCTTCCAACATCAAAGCCCCAACCAAGTTGTCCTCCAACTTTGATGCCTAAATCTTTTGCAAAAAGTCCTGAAAGAGCGAGGACTAAAACTAACAAAACAATTAAACTTTTCTTGTTCATATGTACTCCTTGCAAAGCAAATAAGCCTTGCCAAAGAGGTACTATACCCCCCCCCGCAAATGAGTGTCAAGAGGCTCTGAGACAACGCTCTGGACAGGCCGGCACGTGTGAAACGTTTGGGGTCTACGTTTGGTTCCCTACACTTAAAAATTAGGGTGCTAAATAGGCTCTAGCTGGACGAACGTAGCACTTCTCACTTTGAAGTAGATTGCTTCTAGTTGCTGCTTCGTAATCTATCTTAAACTTTATTGCATAAGCTTTATTGTCAGGATCTGACTTGCTCTTATCACTAGACCAGTAATATTCAAAATCCTTAAACGAACCTTTGCCTTCTTTTGCAAGATTTACATACATAAGGTTAAGTTCATACTCATTTGGAAGATACCAGTCGTCATATACAGTGCCATTTACGACTGTGTAATAGTCTTCACATTTGACAATAGCCTGATTGTATGAATATGGTTCGTCTAAATCTAAAGGGGCTGCCTCAAGATAACGCCAGCCACACTCAGAAGAAATTAAGTCGTCATAATTTCCTGAATCATTGTCTGCATCACAATCATAGAAGATAATCCCTCCTGCAGGACCTGTTTTGCCAATTATAGAGTCATTCTCATCATTACAAGAAACAAACAAAGAGATAACTATGAAAGTAAATAGAATTGAAAATAAAACCTTTCGCATAATTCAAAAAAAAGGCTGCCTTAAATCAAGACAGCCCAACAACTTATATACAAGTAATAGTTAGAAGGAGTAAGTTGCTCCAACGTATGGGCGAATGTAGAAGTTAGCTACGCCATACTTGCTTTCACTGAGCTTAGCCGAATCAACAAAGGCTTTAACATACTCTGCAGAGTTAACAAAGAACCATGCACCACTAACTCCTCCTACAACAGAGACTTCATCAGTGATTTTATAAGAACCTTCAAGGCCAAGATTAAGGCCAAAAGCAACATTGTAGAAATCAGAATCTGTATATTCTTTAAAACCCAAAGTTGCGTAATTTTTTTCATAACCCTTTAAAAGATGTCCTGCAACTAGCTCAAGTCCAGCAAGTCCAGAAACAGAAACCTTCTCATTGATTGAATGAGTGTACTTTACATCAAGAGCAAAATCAATATAGAGACCGGCTTTCTCATAAAGTATTTCCTCATTGTCTCCGTCAGAGTATTGTTCAACAAATGTTGCCTTTCCAGCGAACATCATTCCAAGGTTTGCCATAACTCCCCAATTCTTATTAAAATCATATTCTCCAGTAAGATTAAAAGCAAAACCACTGTTTTTTGTTTTCTCTATATAGGAATCTCCCACTTCTAAACCATTATATTGTTTGGTGTAGACTTCTTTCATTCTTAAAAAATCAAAACCCCAACCAAGTTGTCCTCCTACCTTTATGCC
>CAVDPO010000175.1:0-1981 GCA_963610855.1 Segatella copri | reverse complement strand
CCGTATGGGTTCTCAATTGAGTTCGCGAGAGTTCTTAACTTCCCAAAATCTTTAAAACTTCTAGAGTAGCAGAGTCAGCAACTAAAAGACCACTGTCAGTTGGTACAAGATGGTTGTCCTTAACACAATAAAAACCATCAAGATTGCGCAATAAACTACGTAGCAAAGTATCATTTAATTTGTAGCCAAAATCACTTTCAAGACGCGCTAAATCAACACCTCCTTTATACCTAAGCCCCATGATAAGAAACTCTTCCAAAGCCTCTTCACGCGTCAGTTTTTCACACTTAGCATTACTAAAAAGAGGGCTTAAAATATACTTTAAGACTGTTTTTTTCATATCACATCTATAAACTGCGCCATTGTTAAAACCTGTAGAGGCTGCCCCCGGGCCTAGCCCAATGTAAGGTTTATATGCCCAATATCTACAATTATGAAGGCTCCATTTAGAATTTTTAGCAAAATTGGAAACTTCATAATGCTCAAACCCTTTTGAGTATAAAAAAGACCAAATTGACTCAAGAATATGAGCCTGTAAATCGTTATTAGGAAGAGATGGTTTTTTCTTAAAAAGAGGGGTTCCCTCCTCCAAAGTCAAAGCGTACACGCTCAAGTGGTTCGTTGGAAAGTTGTTGCAAAGCAAAGAGAGAGAGGTAAGAGGCTTGTCCCACGTACCAAGACAAGTAATAAGGTCGTAGCTTAGTTCGCAACCAGTGTTCAATGCAATTTTTTGCGAAAGCTCAAGGCCATTATAAGTTTCTTCTAGTGTTGCATTACGCCCTAAAAAAGAAAGCGCTTTAGCATCAAGGCTTTGCACTCCAAGAGAAAGGCGTGTAAAGAAACTCTCAAAAAGACTAGACATTTCGCCCTTTAGGCTCTCTGGGTTCATTTCAACAGTAAACTCTTTAGGTTTACCGTTTAAGCACGCAAGGCCTGCTATTTTTTCGAGACTTTCAATATCAAGACAACCGGGATTACCACCTCCAAGATATGCTGTTTCAAAAGGCTTCCCGTTCATAAGAGAAACAACTTCTTTGAGTTCACACAAAAGTTTCTCAACATAGCGTTTTTTCATATCTTCTTGATAACCAGCAACAGAAAAGAAAGCGCAATAAGAGCATTTTGAATTACAAAATGGAACGTGAATGTACAACGAAAGAGACTTATTATAATCAAATGATGTTAAAAACTCACACATCTAGCGAGTATAGACCACTAATTCTATTTATTGGCCATATTCGAGTTACAACATAGCCGTTTATTGTATCAACAGGTACTGGACCAAAGT
This sequence comes from Segatella copri, assembly GCA_963610855.1. GTDB lineage: Bacteria > Spirochaetota > Spirochaetia > Sphaerochaetales > Sphaerochaetaceae > UBA9732. The sequence goes on along the minus strand of CAVDPO010000175.1, from coordinate 693 downwards.
ACCGGCCATCACCAGAGTTATCTCTATTGTCGCCCAAAGGAAGTACATAATTTTGAGGAACATACATTCCAACTTCTTTTTTTGCCCAACTACTACGAGCATCATCACTTGCCGGGTTTGCCATCATGCGCCCTATTGCAACATTTTTGTCGTATCCATATTGGTCAGTAAAAGATACACTGCTATCTAAGTTTTGTTGGTCTTCTACAAGGTGTTTTGGAAGCAATGAAGACGAAACGCCCTCACTGTAAAGACCGTCTAAGCGCGCCAAGGCATTGTACCAAGTATATGTTTGCTTTTCTATTGTTCTATGTGGGGCTGTGCTTAAATTGTTTTGCTCTCTAAATGAAGATTCAAGGACATATTCTCCCGTTCCCAATGCTTTTATGTAAGCATCTCCGTCTCTAAATGTAATAGTATCACCACCAACACCGGCAGCTCTTTTTACAAGGAGTTTTTCTCTTGCATTGCCATTCTCGTCAACGTCTATATTCACAAGTGAGAACGTTGCTCTGTAAAGAACCTCATTCAAAAGATTGAATAAAAAACCCCTGCTTTCATATTGCGGATTATAAAACGTAATTATTTCGTCTCTGTCAGGCATTCTAGAATTAAGAATTTTGGGCCCTTCTGGAAAAAGCTCAAGACCATAAGTCAATTTTGAAACCATGACTCTGTCACCCACAAGAAGAG
>CAVDPO010000174.1:0-2702 GCA_963610855.1 Segatella copri | reverse complement strand
CGCAAAATTACATTTCTCATGGGGCACTGTCAAAGTTGTAAGTTACGACTGCTACGAGCTTTATGAGGGTATAGAAATGATAGCAGACAAAATTGAGGCTGCAGCCCGTAAAGAAAAAGGAAAAGTCATTGAAGGCTAGAAGCCTCTTTTATCTCTAAATTTTCAGAGGTTTTTGCAAAATTTGCTTTGAAGCAATTTGTAAGAACCTCTCTATTTTATTGTAAGAATGTAACTAACACGAACTTTCACAACTAGATCTAAAGGACAAGCTAAGGACATTAGCTTGAATGCATTTGCACTATGAAGTAGAATTGCAAGCCTAGAGAGGCTTTTGCAAAAAGCATATGAAAAGATTGTTTACAAAAAGTCTCTGGAATATGAAAAAGAAATTGGCTGGACAAGGATATCGGTCTAATAGAAGATCTAATGGAAGAAAGATTCAAGCTGGCAAATTTTGGATTTCATGTTTAAGAAAGGAATTGTGTGAAGATGAAAGTTGTTATTCTTGGAGCAGGACGCAGAGGCATTAGGCTTGCCAAGCATTTGGTGGAAGAGAATAAAGATGTCATTATCATGGATGAGGATGCTGATGACGTCAATAATGCAATGACACGTGTTGATTGCTTGGCGGTAATGGGTAGCGGAACAAATCTTGACGACTTGAGAGAGGCCGGGCTTGATAATGCCAATGCCTTTATTGCGCTCACAGGATCAGATGAAACAAACTTGGTTTCGTGCGGAATTGCTGCAACAGAATTTAAGGTCCCACTTACGATTGCTTCAATTAGGAACCTCTCTTATAGCACTTCAAATGGCGCATCGCGTTCGCTTATGGGGATTAGTCATATTGTAAACCCAAACGAGGAGGCGGCATCTCATATTTATCAGGATATTGAAAGAGGAATTTATAGCGATATTATCTCATTCGACACTTCTTCGTTGGTTTTATATAACGTGTACGTGGAAAAAGCGTCACAGTATGCAAATAGAGCTGTTAAAAAAATTAGGCAAGAAATTAAAGCTAATTTCATCATTGCAGCACTTAATAGAAACGGAGAAGCTATAGTTCCAAGTGGCGACACTCTTGTCATGCCTGGTGATACGTTAAGCCTTGTAGCTAAAGAAGATAGCGTTGAAACAATTTTGCAAACAGTAGGTAGACGCAGACAAAAACCACGAAAAATTGCAATTGTTGGTGCTGGGGAAGTAACAGACTTCCTAATTAGAAAATTTACACCGGTTCAACAACGGAACTTAATACTAATAGAAAAGAATAAAGAGACTTGTGAAGCTATTGCAAACAAGTATCCAAATGTTCTAGTCCTTAATGCGGACATAACTAGCGAAGGCCTTATTAAAGAAGAAAACCTTTCTAATAGAGACCTTATCTTGTGTCTTACTGACAGCGACGAGTTAAATATTATTACAGCAAGCTATGCCAAGCATTTTGGTATAAAAAACAGTATGGCTCTTGTAACACGCAATCCAAACTACATTAGAATGGCAAGCCATATGGATATAGACAGCGTTATTTCAACCCAAGATGTAACTGTTGATTCTCTAAAGAAATATTTGCATGGTAATAATATTGCAAGTATGCATTCTCTTTTTGATGGTCAAATTGAAGCATTTGAAGTGCAAATTCCAGAAAACGGAAGCATTGCTGGAAAACTTCTTAAAGACATTGATATGAGAGGTAAAGGAATTATTGCAGGAGTGACAAAACCAAACAGCAATACAATAATCCCTGGAGGTCTTTATAAGATACAAGCAAATGACAAACTTGTGCTTGTAATTGAGCGCAAATACACTCAAACAATACAAGAACTTTTGGGCATTGAACCAAGCGAAATTGTAGAAAACAAAGGCTCTGCAATTGAAAATGGTGGAAATGAAAACGCAGAAAATAAATGTATTGAGAGTAAAAGTTTTGAAAACAAATGTACAGAGAGTGCAAGTGCTAAAAGTGCAAACGTTGAAAGTGCAGAGCCTTGCCCAAAACAAGAGCAAAATAATTTTGCAAAGAAATAACAGAGGCTAAGTATGCATTTGAAAAAAGATATAAAACTTTTGGCATTCATAATGCTTTTCATTGGCTTTCTAATGCTAGTGCCTCTTGCTGTTAGTATTTATTTTCACGAGACAGTTGCAATTAAATCATTCTTAATCACACAACTTTGCATAGCCATAGTTTCTGCACTTGCATTGTTGTTTACACGAAAAGAAAATCTAAAAGACCTTTTGCCAAGAGACGGATACTTTTTTGTAACATTAACTTGGGTTATTGCAACAGCATTTGGTGCACTTCCTTTGTATCTTTCTGGAGACTTCTCAACATATAGCAAAGCATATTTTGAAATTATGAGTGGTTTTACAACAACAGGAGCTACATGTCTTACAAATATTGAAATTTGCAACAAAGGAATTCTCTTTTGGCGCAGTATGACAAACTGGCTAGGAGGTATGGGAATTGTAGTCCTTTTTGTGGCTCTTCTTCCCTCAATAGGAGCTGGCTCTCAAATTGGCGCCGGAAGTTTTCTACTATTAGGAGCAGAATCTGTAGGACCTGTCAAAGGAAAACTCACACCCAAAACAAGAGAAACTGCTGCAGCTTTATGGTTAATTTATATTGGGTTTTCTTTTGTCCAAACCATACTCCTACTATTTGGAGGACTTGGACTTTATGATGCTATAACTATCAC
>CAVDPO010000173.1:0-3979 GCA_963610855.1 Segatella copri | reverse complement strand
TCCATATCTTTATTAGAAACTTTAGCAGAACTTGTTGTGTTCAAGAATATAATACCCGTTTTCCGTCGAAGTACTAGGTTAGTTCCGTAGTTTTCTGAAAGCCTTTCAAGTTAAAGATTATCCAACAACATGAAAAACCTCATTTGAAGCATGTAAAATGCAGAAAAATACTACTCAAAAAAGAGAAGATTTTTTTGCAATTTTTTTCTTTCTATGCTATACTAATAGTACTTCATAGTACTTTGGTTTGGAGGGTTAAATGGCCTACTATTTACGACAAGAAAAAAAGAAAAATGGGATTTATCTTCAGATGTATGAAAGCTTTTGGGATAAAGAAAAAAAGCAACCTCGTTCACGAAGTGTTAAGGCTTTTGGCTATGTACATGAACTTACCAGTGATGAGATTCAAAACCCCATTGAGTATTACCAGAATTTCGTAGACCAGGAGAATAAGAAGCGTTCTGAATTATTGGCAGAAGAAACACGCCCACGTGCCTTTGGAGAAGCACAAGAAGTATATGTAGGACACATGCTCTTTGATGCTCTGCTAAAAGAGCTAAATGTTAAAGAGACCATTGATATCCTAGCAACGGCTAGGCAGTTTCAGTTTGACTTGTATGATTTAATTTCCCAATTAATCTATGCACGAATACTAAGACCTTCTTCCAAATCTAAGACCTCATCAAGTGTATTCCCTTATCTATACAAAGGAGTGAATATCTCAGAAGACCAGATTTATGACGGTTGTGAGTTTATTGGTTCTTCATACAGAAAGTACATTGAACTGTTTAATCGTAGCTACGAGGCTTTGTACAAAAGAGATTTCAGTAAAGTTTTCTTTGATTGTACTAATTATTATTTTGAGATTGACTTACCTTCTGATGACAAGCAAAAAGGTCCATCAAAAGAGAAAAAGAATAGTCCAATTATTGGGCAGGCCCTGCTACTTGATGCAGACCTTGTTCCTCTAGCAATGCAAATGTATCCCGGAAATGAATCAGAAAAGCCATACATAAGAAAGACCATAGAACAAATGAAACAAAGATACAATGTTACAGGTAAAACCATTCAGGTTGCCGATAAAGGTCTTAACTGTGCAAGGAACATCTATGCAGCAACTAAAGAAGCAAATGATGGATACATTTTCTCTAAGTCCATTCATTCAAAAGCTTTGAGTGATGCAGAAAAGACATGGCTTACTCTTGAGAATAAAGAGAATGTGTTTTCTACATACAGAGATGATAATGGAAACATTCTCTTTAGGCTTAAGTCTTGCATAGACACATTTGAATACAAATTTGAGGAAGTAGATCCGGAGACAGGAAAGATTGTTAGAACCAAATTCACCCAAAAAGAAAAAAGAATTGTTTCTTACAATCCGTCTCTAGCAACAAAGCAGAAAGCTGAGATTATGAAAATGGTAGATAAGGCTACCAATTTCACAACTTACAAAAAGCTAACAAGAGAAGAACTTGGAGATGCTTCAAAGTATGTTGATATTGTTAGTTTAGATAAAAATGGCAAAAAAATCACACCAAAAGTCTCAATTAATCAAGAGAAGATTGATGAAGATTTAAAGTATGCAGGCTACAACCTTTTAGTTACATCAGAGCTTAACATGAAGCCTGTTGATGTTTACAACACATATCATAACCTTTGGAAGATTGAAGAATCCTTTAGATTAACCAAATCATATCTTGATGCAAGGCCTGTTTATGTTCGCAAGAAGGAAACTATCTATGGGCATTTTTTAATCTGTTATTTAAGTTTGTTCCTACTACGTATTCTGGAAATCAAATGCTTTAAAGGAAAAGTTAATGCCTACGACTTAATTGAGTTTGCTCGAGACTTCAGACTTGTAAAGAAAGGAGACGGTACTTTTGTAAACATTTCTAAGAATGAAACTGTCAACAGAAAGATTGGCCAAGCTATTGGGCTAACTAATCTCGATGCTCTGTATCTCTCTGAAACTGAACTTGATAAAATGTTTAAGAACTGTCTGAAATTTATCCTCTGAGTACTAGGTTTTGAGTAAAACTACGGAAGTCAGGTACTTAAAATATAAACCTAACGAGAAAGCAAAGCAAGAAAGAAAGTCAAATGAAAGTTAGATGAAAATCTAAAACCGTTCAAAAAAGCTCTGACGGGGACTCCTTGTACAAAAGTGCGTTGACAAGGAAAGAGCAAGACAAAATAATCGGTCTAGAGAGGTTTTTGCAAAACTGTCTTCACAAAGCTCATTTTGTAAAAACCTCTAGAGTATTGTATAAAAAGCTCTTAGAGTGAAATTTAGAGGAGTTTGGGAATGTCGCTTGCAAGACCTTATGAAAAATGTGCTTTGGTTGTAGGAGTTCTTTCGTGTTTAGAAGACGAGAAAGCCAAGGTTTTTGAGGCTCTTGAAAATTCGTTTGGTCCAATTTTGCACGAAAGCGCGCCCGAGCAATTCTCCTACACAGACTACTATGATGAAGAAATGGGCTCCCGGCCAGTTAGGTATTTTTTAATGTTCCGCGATTTGGTAGACCCGTCAACTTTGGCAAATATAAAGAAAAAAACAAACGAGATTGAGCTTTTATTTTCTTCACCTCTTGGCAATCCTCTTGCGCGCCGAGTAAATCTAGACCCCGGCATTCTTTCTCTTTCTTCTTTTATTTTGGCTACTTGTAAGGATCGTTCTCACAGAATTCCTTTGCACGATGGAATTTACGCAGAGACAACTCTTATTTACCAAGACAAGGATTTTCAACGCTTACCTTGGACTTATGCCGATTACAGTAGTCCCAATGTTCGTGCAGTTTTACGCTCTTTTAGGGATGAATACCGCAAACTTCTTAAAGCGGACCTTGCAGTGGGATTTGCAACGGATTTGGCAGGGGATTTTGCGGTGGATTTTACGAAAAACTCATAAATTTTTACATAAACTTTGGTTTACTCTTTGGCTTATACGAAGATTTGGGCAATTTTGTGAATGAAAAATGCATTATTTTGTACTTCTCTTATATGAGAAAAAAATGTATTAAAAAAATTGGGTTTGTTAATCGTTTTAGTGATTGCGAACAATTTTGCGTTTGTAAGTTTAGTTGCAAGTCCTTTGGATTTCTCTTTTTTGTTTTAGCTTTGGCTTGTGTTCTCTTTTGTTTTTTGTCTCTTTCTTCGTGTTCTTTAACTTCTTTTGAACGAAAAGTTGTGTTAGAAATCCCAAAACACCCGTGGGAGAATTGTTCTGTTAATGCAAAAATATGGTATTCGCTTAAATGGTCGTATGGCAATGAAATTAAAAGTCTTTATGTTTCGCCAGAAGAGAGAGAAGTTGAAATAAAAATTCCTGTTGGAGAGACAGTTTTTATATGCGCTTTCCCTTTAGGTGAGATGCAACCGTTTGGCTGTGTTATTACTCCTTTAGATACGCTTTCAACTTTTGAACTTTCTCAAGATGATGGTTTTTGGGCAGCCTTATTTTTGGATATAGATAGAGATGTCACAAAAGGTCTCAATTATAAAGAACTAAAAAGTGTTATAGGTGAAAGTTTGAAAGAAGCCTCTAGCCAAGGCGGGAATCAAGCCGGAATTTCTTGTAGAAATTTAGATAAAGTTGTCTTTTTACGAGATGTTTATAATGGGGAACTTTCAGAATCTTCCATTGAGTTTCTTTCTCCTTTTACAGTTTCTTCTTTTGCGGTATCAAACGGCGTTTGGATAAGCGAGCTTATGTTGGGTCCTTGTTATACTGTGACAAATTCAATTATGCCAGAACTAACACTTAGTGAGGGCGTTCATAGATTTTACAACCCAACAACTAACAGAGAGCTTGTAGTTGTAGTAGATGATAGAGGAAATGTTTTTCGTTACATTAGGCTAGCGTTAGTTTAGGGGTTTCATTTGTGTTTTCATACTGTTTCTTGAGATATGCACTGTAAGTATTACCCTTATCAATAAATAGCAATTCTATATTTAGAATATAAATGTTAGTTTTGCTTTA
>CAVDPO010000172.1:0-10851 GCA_963610855.1 Segatella copri | reverse complement strand
ATCTAATGTAGGCCCATATTTTCTTTTGAGTTTTTGAAGAAGAGCCAAACGGTCTTGCATTTTATTTATTGTTTCTTGTGAATAATCAACAGAGCTCAAATAATCTCTAAGACCTTGGGAGATATCTTCCAATTCAATTCTTGAACTTTCAAGACGAACTGTGAAATCACTAAGAGAAGCATCACATTTGCTGGCTTTTGCACACAAAGATGATGCATCATACAAAAGGCTTTTTGTTTCTTTTAAGCGTTCATTGCATACTGACACATTCTCATATATTGCTTCAAATTGGCTTAAAACTTTAATTTTCTCAGAGAGCGATTCATCTTCACTTTCTCCATTTTCATCTTTAGAAAGTCCTGCTGCGTCAATTTCTCCTAGTGCAAACATGAGATAATCGGCCTGTCTTTGGCCTTCTTCTAATTGGGCGCGTAAATCGTCTTTCTCTTTGGAAAGTTTGCCAATTTCTTTATAGGATGCAGTGCATTTTTCAAGTAATGTGTCGTTTTTTGCATAGGCATCAAGGATACGTCGCTGTTTTTCTGAATGAAGTAGGCTTTGGTGCTCGCTTTGGCCATGCATGTCAATTATGCTGTCTGCTAAATGGCAAAGTTCTTGACGTGTAAAGAGCTGGCCTTGCACGTGAATAAGAGACCTCCCTCCATTAGCTTTCACGGTTCTTTTGATGTATATAACACCGTCATCAAGCTCAACGCCTTTTTCCTCTAGCCATGGCAAAATTTCGTGGCCCTGTGGGATTGAAACAATAGCATCTATAACAATTTCATCAGTGCCGGCGCGAACCGCAGAGGGATCTGCTTTTTCACCCATCAAAAGGCCCAATGCACCAAGAATAATTGATTTACCGGCTCCAGTTTCACCTGTTATGACGTTAAAACCACTTGAGAAATCCACACTCAAGTTTTCAATTAGGGCATAGTTTTTTATTTCAAGATGCTCAAGCATTAAAACCTCCTGCCCAACCAAGTTTGTCTCTAAGTACTTCTATGAAGTTTCTGCACTTGTTTGCAACAAAAATTGCATTACTTGCACTGCGCTTTATTGAGACTATGTCGCCTTCTTCAAGATTAAACATGTCGTGACCGTCTGCTGTTAGTGCAATTGTCGTTCTTTGAGATGGGATTTCTACATCTACAACTGAATCATCACTAACAACAAGAGGCCTTACACTCATTGCAAATGGACAAATTGGATTTACGATTATTGCGTTAAGAGATGCATCCAAGATTGGACCGCCAGATGCTAGGCTATAAGCGGTAGAACCTGTGGGACTTGCAACAATTAAACCGTCGCCTTTGAGAGTAGATGCCAAAATGCCATTGATTTTGAGCCTTAAATTGACAAGTTTTGACATAGAGCACGCGCCAATTGTCATGTCATTGAGCGCTATTGAAGAAAAAACTTCCTTGCCACCGCGTAAAACTTTAGCTTCAAGCATCATGCGCTCAAGGAGGTCACTCTTTTCACTTATATAATCACTGAACACATCTTTATATTCATAGGCCGATATCTCTGTAATGTACCCAAATGTTCCAAAATTCACAGCCATTATTGGTATTTTTGAACCATTGAGTATTGTAGCACAAGTAAGAACGGTACCATCACCACCAAGAGATATTGCTAAGTCTGCATTGGGGACATTTATTTTAGAGTCTTCAGTAGTAGATGAGAGACAAATAAACTCGGTTTTTATTCCTAACTGGGAAAAGAAGTTTAGCATATCATTGGAAAGTTCTTTTATAGATGGTTTTGCCGAGTTTTCAAAAATTACTATTTTCTTAATTTCTCTCATACTTGGCTACCTCCCACATTCCTTGCGCAAGTTCCATTATTGTATGGTTTATGGCAAATGAGCAATAACTTTTGAGACCATATCAATCTCATTATTTTTTAAGAAAGGATACACTGGAAATGCTACTGTTCTATAGTAATATGAAGACGCAACAGGGAAGGCCTCGAACGGGTCTCCTTCGTAATTTTTTATTAGAGAGTCTTCAAAAGCCATTTTGACTGGAACATCATGCTTAGATGCAAATTGAATTGTCTCTGTAGGTTTAGAATCTAGAAGAACTGCAAAGCCCACACAATTAGATTCAAAACCAAGAAAATTTAATCCAAATTGTTTATGTCTCGTTTTTGCAAGGGCTGTTTGATACACTTTAACAATCTCGCGTCTTTTGGAAGAATTTGTTTCAAGGTTTTCAAGTTGAACAAACCCTAACGAAGCATTCAAATCTGGCATTTTTTCATATTTTGATGGCCTATGAGCTCTTAATGTTGAAACTGTTTCATTTTTAGCAGCAACGCCGGCTCCCCCTCCTGCGGACACTACACTATCTTCTTCAAAAGCACAAACAACATACTGCCCCAAAATCCCAGCATAGCCATCTTCTCCCATACGACTGCCAATGCTTTCGCTTATATCTTCTATGACTTTTATTGAACCGTAGTTACAAGGCTCAGAATATGTTGTTTGGTTATTATATTTCATTGGAAGTGTGCCAAAATTTTCGTATAGAAGAAGGATATCGGCCTCGCTTTGTATTACTAATTCTTCTTGTGGGCATCCGTTTTCATTGTCAATGTCAACATACACAAGCTGGGCACCAACCTCTTTTACTACTTCTTTGTAGATTGCTGGCGAAAGTGGCGACACGGCAACCTTTGTACCCTCTTTTGCGCCGGCCATTTTAAGTGTTTCAATTAGGCAATGAGGATACGTTCTATAAGAGGACGCGCTTACAGCTTTTGTAATATTTGAATACGATTGCATGAAAGATTGGACTTTTTCCCCTGGGCCGATTTTTTCGTCTACCATTGTTTGGAGGACACTGTCCATGTCTTTGCGTTTCAATGTGGGTTTATAGAAGCAAATCATGTTTTGAGTTTACCCTAAAAACAAGCCTTTTTTCAATGAAATGATTTTGCATTCATATTGCAATTGAGGATTGTTCGTCTATGTTATAGAATTGAAAAAAGGAGGCTTTGAAAAATGCTCAAACTCAACCGCAAAAGAACCTTTTTAATTGGTTTTGCTTTTTTTGGAATTTTGCTTCTTTGGCAAGTTTATGATTCGTGGTGTCCAACGCTGCTTACAGAAATAATTAAAAATAGAATGGGGACCCAAGATGAATTAGAGATCCAGTGGATTGTTGGTATCATCATGGCTTGCGATAATCTTGCAGCTTTAATTTTACTCCCAATATTTGGCTCGCTTTCAGATAAAACCAAAACTCCAATTGGAAAGCGTATGCCTTATATCTTAATTGGAACATTTGTTTCTGCTATCGCTTTCCCGTTTATTCCTCTTTTCTTCCATTTAAATAAAATTGGTGCAATGGTAGCAATGATGGCTGTTGTTCTTGCTTTTATGATGATGTATAGAAACCCTGCAGTCGCACTTATGCCAGATATCACACCAAAGCCTCTAAGAGCAAAAGCCAATGGCATTATTAACATAATGGGTTATCTAGGGGGTGCTTTTGCAACAGTTTTAGGAATGGTCTTTGTACTCTCAAGTTATATTAAGGGCCAGCACAATCTCATGACAATTGAAATGCCGTTTATAATTGCTTCTGTTCTCATGGTCATTTCTGCTCTCGTTTTGTTCTTTACAATTAAAGAAAATAAAATTGCAGTAGAAATCAAAGACGAAATGGAAGAAGGCGAACGCCTTGCAGCTATTGCAGACCCTGTTGATGATGACAAACCAATGTCTAAAGCAAACAAGATCATGCTTTTTGCAATCCTAGGTGCAGAATTTTTATGGTTTATGTCAGATAACGCACTTGGAACATATCTTAACAATTATGTGATTTATGCTTTGGGAGCAGCATCAAGTAAAACTTCAACTTTGGTTATTTTTGGAGGCTTGGCCTCTGTTATTGGTTTTGCAACAGCCGGTTTTATTGCAGACAAAGTAGGAAGAAAATGGACAATATCAATGGGCCTTATCCTCACTTTTTGTGGTCTAATCTTAATGTGCTTTGTACATCCAAGTACAGCAACATACGTTGATAAAGTGGGAACCACATATAATGTATTCCCAACTCTTCTTCTTGTTGTTTGGATGATTAAAGGTTATGGAATGGCTTTAGTTCATAACTGTTCATTCCCAATGGTTGTTGAACTTTGTTCGTCTAAAAATATTGGAAAGTTTACAGGTTACTACTATGCATCCAGCATGAGTGCTCAAACATTAACACCGGTTCTTTTAGGTTTAATTCTAAAAGGATCTGGAGCGTGGAGCGTTCTTCCTAAATATGCTGCCACATTAACCTGTTTTAGTCTCTTAGTTTTCACATTTTGCGTTAAGAACATTAAAACTTCCAAAGTAGCTAATGCTAAAGGCCTTGCCGCCATTGGCGAAAGTGATGATTAAAAGAGAGATTGCAACACCTTTTGCAAATCGCTTGCCTTAGGATTGCCTTTGGCTTGAATTGACTTCCACACAAAACTGCACTGCCCGCAAGGTGTTTGTTGCCTTGCGGGTTTTATTTTGTAGGCGCATGCGAATAAGGAAAAACTCATGTCTTGGGCGCCCCTTAAGTACACAGCTGTTATTACGATAACATTTTTGTAAGAAAAAACACGCCTTGGTGTAAAAAATAACAAAACTGACTTGCTAAAAAATGGCAACTATGGTTTATTTGTCGCCGAGGGACTTACATGCAAATTAGACTTGAAAATCTAAAAAAAGAATATGGAACTGTTCATGCAGTAGAAGGCATAGACCTTTTTGTCCCTAACAACCGCATTTTTGGTATAATTGGCCGTTCTGGAGCAGGTAAAAGCACACTTGTAAGGCTAATGAGCCTCTTAGAAGTTCCAGATGACGGTAAGGTTTTTTATAACGATAAACGTGTTGATAACCTCTCAAAAGAAGAACTCATAGCACAAAGACGCAAAATTGGAATGATTTTCCAAAGTTTTAATCTATTTTCTTCTCGAACAGCAGGCCAAAATATTGCATATCCAATGGAAATTTGTGGCTATCCAAAACAACAAATTAAAGAACGAGTACAAGAGCTTTTAGAACTTGTAGGACTAGAAGACAGACTTAATGCTCCAATATCTACATTAAGTGGTGGCCAAAAACAAAGAGTTGCTATTGCTAGAGCATTAGCATGTAATCCTGAGGTTCTTTTTTGTGATGAAGCAACAAGCGCTTTGGATCCACAAACAACAAAGGCAATTCTTGAGTTAATTAAAAATATCCAAAGAAAAATGAATTTGACAGTAGTCATGATTACACACCAAATGGAAGTTGTAAGGGATGCTTGCGATTTTGTTGCTGTGTTAGACAAGGGAAAGATAGTCGAAGAAGGTACTGTCAAAGATCTTTTTGCACATCCTAAGACCGATGTCTCAAAAGACTTCCTTTCAAATCTTACAACCGTAGATGCAGACCGTAGTTCTATGGTGTTTTGGTCAAATGTTCCAGGCCGTTACACTTTAAGATTTGCCGGAGGAACAGCAGACTCTCCTGTTATTTCAGAGCTTGCGCGCCAATATGGAGTTGTATTTAACATTAGAGGTGGCGGTATCCAGCATGTTGGGGGTGAAGACTTTGGAACGCTTATATGTGATATAAGCGGTGAAGAACAAGCTGTTAGTACAACAATTGAAAAACTTAAAGAAAATAAAATAGTAGTTGAGGAGGCACAAGCATGACAAACACATTAAATAGTGCTATGTGGTCTCTTATTTTCCAATCAGCATTGCAAACACTTGAAATGGTTTTCTTCTCAACTATATTTTCCATATTACTTGGGCTTCCATTGGGAATTCTATTGTGCGTTACTCGACAAGAAGAACATGGAGGACTAATGCCAAGACCTGTTTTGAATAGTGTTTTGGATAAGACTGTTAATGTGCTTCGTTCTTTTCCTTTTATTATACTTATGATAATTTTGTTCCCAATTTCAAGAGTTCTTGTAGGAACAACAATTGGAACAAAAGCTACTATTGTTCCTTTGTCAATTGCTGCAGCTCCATTTGCAGCAAGAGTCATTGAGACAGCACTTAAGGAGGTGGATACGGGGGTCATTCAGGCCGCCCGCTCCATGGGCTCAACAAATCGCCAAATAATTTTCAAGGTTATGATTCCAGAAGCACTTCCATCTTTAGTCTCTGGTGTAACACTTACAATCATAAACCTTGTTGGATACTCTGCAATGGCAGGAGCTGTTGGCGGTGGTGGTTTGGGCGACCTTGCAATACGGTATGGATACCAAAGAACACGAACAGACGTAATGATTGTAGCTGTTATAATCATCCTACTGTTTGTAGAGCTTGTCCAATTCATAGGAAACAAAATAAGTGCCAATATTTTGGCAAAACGTTAAAAAAATTGAGAAAATTAATACTGAGGTTTTTGCAAAAAATCCCTACTTTATAAAGAATTAAGGCATTGCTATAAGATGCCAAGGAGTTAATATGAAAAGAGCTATTTTATGTTTGGTTCTTGTTTTAGTATCTTTTGTTGTGTTTGCAGGTGGCGCACAAGAAAAGAATTCAAATAAGATTGTTGTTGGTGCTACCCCGGTTCCTCATGCCGAGATGTTAAATTTGATTGTTGATGATATGGCGCAGCTTGGATATGAACTTGAAGTAAAAGAGTTCACAGACTATGTAACACCAAACACAGCATTAGAAGACGGCCAGCTTGATGCAAACTTCTTCCAACACATTCCTTACATGGAATCCTTTAACGAAGAAAGAGGATATCACCTTGTGAATGCTGGTGGCATACATATTGAACCAATAGCCTTGTACTCCAAAAAATACAGCTATAGTGCAGATATCCCAGATGGTGCAACTATTGCTATTCCAAATGACCCTACTAATGAAGGAAGAGCTTTGTTACTACTTCAAAGCGCAGGACTAATTGAACTTTCAGAGTCAGCTGGTATAAGCGCAACTGTTCTTGATATTACAAAGAACCCTCACAATTACAAGTTTGTTGAAGCAGAAGCAGCATCACTTCCAAAAGTTATTGATGATGTAGATGCCGCTGTTATCAATGGAAACTATGCTATTCCAGCAGGACTGAGCGCATTAAACGACGGCCTCCTTGTTGAGGGTGCTGATAGCCCATATGTAAACATTATTGCTGTAAAAGAAGGCAATGAGAATAATGCAGCTATCAAAGCTCTTGTAGAGTGTCTCCAAAGTCAAAAAATCAAAGACTGGGTTTCTGCAAACTATCCTAATGGAGAAGTCGTGCTAGTTTTCTAACTTAGCATCAAAAGTTCCGCAAATATATGGCAACTTTTAGATAGAACTATTTTGTTTAGTTCCACTAAAAGTTGCTTTTTTTAATCCCATACCAAATCTAAACCACTTTTTGAGAGAAAAAGGCTTAAAATACTTTTGGAGTTGTAATAAGAATACGACTTATTTGTTTGTGAGTTGGGAGAAATCACACCTATGAGAGTTCTTATACTTGGATTAAGTCAAATTGGGGGAGACTTAGATGCTGCCCTTTATTTTGTTACTCGTGGCCATCAAGTAAGGGTTACCAACGTAAGAAACGAGTCTATTCTCTCAGAATCAATTGATTTTCTAAAAGAAAAAGGTGTTGAGTTCACATTTACAAAATCGCATATAGAAAGCACAACAGATACAGCAAGCTTTGCTAAAAAAGAAGAGAACGAGGAAAATGTACTTAAAAAAGACCTACAGTGGGCCAATCTAATAGTAAAAACCCATAGTGTAAGACATGAGTATTTTGATATTCCTTCTACAAAGAAAGTCGTAAGTGACCTTTCCATGTTGTTTTCAAGCCTATATGATAATCCACTACTTGCAAATACTCGTCTTATTTGCGTGTCTGGCGCTAGAAGTAAAACTACAACAGCAAGTGCTTTGTGCCATGCTCTAAATTATTATGGTAAAAATGCTCACATGTGTGGAAACATGGGGATATCGGGCTTTTGTGAATTGGAACGTATAGAAAATGGAGATATCCCAGACTATCTCATTTGCGAGCTCTCTTATTCTCAAATACGAGATACTATTGAGCTTATGAATTGGCAGTTGCCACAAGTTTATGTGTCTGTGTTCACAGGAAGTGGCAATCTTAGTCATAACGTAAGAGAAAACACAATTAATAGCACAGGTGAAGATCTTAGTAAAAAACCGGGCTTAAACATTCAAGATGTCACACTAATACTTACAAGCGAAAGTGATTATATTATTTGTCCAAAAGAGGATAGAAGGCTTTTTATTGAAGCTTTCAATAAAAAACAACGAAGCGTTATAGCTGCAGAAAACACTTTAATACAAATGTCAAAATCACTGCCACATTACATGATGTGGGCGTTTGCCACAATGGGCAAACTTGGATACACAGCATCTCAAACGAATAAGGCTCTTAACTCTTTTAAGGGTGTTCCCAATAGAGGAGAGCTCATATTTAGAACTGACTCTTGCATGTTCGTAAATGATAGCTCCTCTTCAATTCCAGAGGCCGTAGGGTTTACTTTAGATAATTTTGATAATATGCCTGTGCATCTTATATGTGGTGGAATTGGAAGATCTTTTAATCCAAGTGCAATGAACCCATATGTTAAAAAAGTATCATCTCTACACCTTCTAGACGGCTCTTTTACAAATGAGAAATTAATTCCATTTTTGAATGAAAACAACATACCTTATAATGGACCTTTCAAAGATATGGAAAGTGCCCTACTTTCAGCTGTCAATTCCCTTGGAGAATTCAAAGAGCCTCAAAAACTCATGCAAGTTATATTATTATCACCAGGAGTTCCGGCACAATTTGATTACCGCAACGAATACTTCAGAGGCGAAAGCTTTAGCAAAGCAGTAGAGAAATTAATAGAGGGAAAACTCTTAAACGAGACTATTAAAGAGAATTAATGTTAAGAGATATAAAGCTGTTTTTGAAAACCCAGAGGCAGTTTTGCGAAAACCTCTTTACTTGTTATAAATGTGCTTGTACTCTTCAAACTGTAGTGCAACTTTGTTCTTACACTTGCCACATCCTGTACCGTAACCGGTAAGACGTTGTAAGTCTTCCAAAGTCTTTGCTTTGTCTGTTTTTACAAGCTCTTCAATCATTTGATCTGTAACACCTTTACATTCACAAATAATCTTTGCAACAGACTTTTTATAAGGATTGTCCATCCCGTTTTTCTCTAAATAGTCATCAATTGCCGCTCTAAGAGCCTTATCTCCAAGAACCGAGCAGTGGAATTTGTGCTCTGGAAGACCGCCAAGAGCATCTGTAATCATTGCTGGAGTAATCTTATATGCGTCTTCAAGCGTCATTCCTTTTACAAGTTCACTCATCATTGAAGTACTTGCAATAGCACTTGCACAACCGTATGTAAGCCAGCGGATATCTGCAATCTTTCCATCTTTTACTTGAATTCCAACACGCATTTGGTCACCACAAGCAAGAGAACCCACTTCGCCTACACCCTCTGGCTCCCAGTTTTCGTCTTTTCTCCAAATATTTCTAGGATTCATAAAATGATCTTTAACAGTGTCTGTATACACCCACTGGGCCATAAAACTATCCATAATTTACCTCTTACAACCTCATTGAACTTTTAACGAGTTGAAATAGCTCTAAGTCTTTCAATAATAGGAGGAAGCACCTCCAACACATAATCCACATCTTCCATGGTATTGTAACGACCAAACGAAAACCTAATTGAACCATGCGCAAGCTCAACATCAAGCCCACAAGCAAGGAGTACATAACTTGGCTCAAGAGAACCAGTAGCACAGGCCGATCCCGTTGAAACAGCAATTCCTCTCATATCAAGCATAAGAAGTATTGATTCACCCTCTACATTTTCAAATGAAACATCTAATGTTCCAGGAAGACAATGTTCTTGGCTCCCGTTTACAACAACATGTGGAACTGTTGCTATAATACCCTTTCTAAGTTTTTCACGCATAGCCCATAGCCTATCGTATTCTTCTTTCATTCCTTCTTTAGCAAGTTTTGCTGCAATTCCAAGACCATAAATAGCAGGAGTATTGTAAGTGCCCGCTCTTCTTCCGTGTTCTTGTTCGCCACCATGTACAAAAGGTTCAAAAGGAGTACCTTTTTTCACATAAAGAACACCAACGCCTTTTGGACCATAGAACTTATGAGCACTGCATGAAAGGAAATCTAAATCCCACTTACGGCATGAAACTTCAATCTTTCCTATTGCTTGAGTGGCATCGGTATGAAAAAGTGCTCCACATGCGTGAGCAAGTTTGCTTATTTTTTCAATGTCTTGAATAGTCCCTGTCTCGTTGTTTCCAGTCATGACAGAAACAAGAACGACATCTGGGCCAAGCAGTTTCTCAAGTTCGTCAATTTTTACCCGGCCTTCGCTGTCTACGGGTACCATATCAACAGTGACACCTTTAGTCCTCAGGTATTTGACAGTTTCCATGATAGACGGGTGCTCTATGGTTGTTGTGACAATTCGTCCTTTACCGTTCTTTGCAATTAAAGAATGAGCTATCTCAAAGATTGTATTGTTGGATTCAGATGCACCACTTGTAAAAGTAATTTCATATGCATCACAATCTATAAGTTTTGCAACATTGGCCCTAGCTTCTTCTACAAGAGCTCCCGCTCTTCTTCCAAAAGTATGCATACTGGAAGCATTCCCGTAAACACTCGATTCTACTTGTGCAACAGCATCTTGAACCTCTGGTGCAAGCTGTGTTGTAGCATTGTTATCTAAATAAACTATTCTTCCTGTAATATCCATTTTCTAATGAACTCTCTCAACGCAAAAATAGCCTTTGCAAGGATATTCGTCAAGACAGTAAGAAGTCTCTAACACAAATAAGGAA
>CAVDPO010000171.1:2176-3149 GCA_963610855.1 Segatella copri | reverse complement strand
GGTCATTTGGAAGATAAGATACAACTAAATCCCCTCTTCTTTTTATGTGATACAAGAAATTACTTGAATGAAGATCAACTTTTTCAAGTGCTTTATCTGGATTATAAATATGTTTTTCAGAAGTATTGCCTGTTATTGCCCAGTATTTGAAACCAGTGAACACACGAACGTTAGGCTCATGTATGTATGGTTGAATATAGTCTAATGGCAAGTCGTAGCCAATGTCTCTGTAAAATTCACGATAATCAATATCACAAGGATATCCTTCTGTAGATGACCAAATTAGGCTGGTTAGATTATAGTCCCGTGCAAAACAATATAACCCGTTTGGACATTTTATGGGAGCATAGCATCCTGTTTTGGGTTCGTCTTCTGATAGAAAAAATGCCTGAGAACTTAGAGCTGTCCACTTAATATTATGACGTGCCAGTATGTTCTCAAGACCAGGATAATAACCACATTCAGGGAGCCAAAACCCTTCCGATATTTTTTCAAAAGTCCTTAGATGTCCAACAACACCTGTTTCTATTTGTGCATTAACAGCTATTGGATAATTTTGTATTGCAGGTAAGAATGCATGCGTTGCTGTTGTTGTTATAAGTTCAATATAGCCCTCTTTAGAAAGCTCATTGAAAGCTTTTAGAATATCGTTTGAGCATTTTCCAGTATAAAAAGCTAAATTATTAGAGATCTCTTCAAGATAAATCTTTGCCAAACGGAGTTTTTCTGGCTCTTTAGCTAATCTTTCAATCTCTTTTTGTCCCAACTCTAAATGCTCATTCATGTAATTTAGAAAACGCTCTTTTAAAAGAGAATCAGAGAGCATTGAGCACAATGTTGGAGATAAGGAAAATGTAAGCTTAAAAGGTATTCTTTCTTCCCTAAGAGAATACATCATTCTTAAAAGCGGAAGATATGACTCATTTATTGCTTCAAAAAGCCAATCCTCTTCCAAAAATTTAGGGTATTCAGG
>CAVDPO010000171.1:0-2166 GCA_963610855.1 Segatella copri | reverse complement strand
ATTCAGGATGCCGTACAAAAGGAAGATGCGCATTGAAGATGAAGTTTATTCTATTCTTTTTCATAGCTTACTCCTCTTCAAAAAAGTTTTCTTGATAACTGGTAGCTTTTTCGACTATTTCTTTTACTTGGCGATTATTCACTAATTTTCCACCTTTTGTAACAAGAGATGTCACAAGAACATCAAAGTCTTTACGGGTTTTAAGTTTTTCTGAATGCTTAGAGAGCCAACTTTCACCTACAAAAATGCTGTTACTTTCTGCAAGGACTTCTTCTTGTTCATCTTTTTTCTTGACTAGAACAGCCTTGTATTCTTTGCCAGCCCAAGGAAGTTCAAAACTCCAATCCATATCACTTCCAAGAACATCTATGTCAAGATTTGCCTCTAGTGAATTGTCTTTTCCAATAACAATTGCTCTAACGACAAGTTTTGAGCCACTATCACTAAGAATTTCTTGGTCCTGTGGTGATAGGCTCCAAAAGGCATAAGCCCAATTTGCATCTTTAGCAATAAAATGTATTGAAGTTTCGTTATATGTACTTGGAAGTTCCTCTACTCCTGGAAGCTCAAAAGAACCTTGATTTTCTACATTGGTCAATGTTTTTACATATCTATGCCCAGTGTATGCAGGATGCGTAGGCTCAAGCCTATTTTCATCCTCATATATCTCCTCTATGGAGTCAATAAGGTCTTCTCTGGAGAGAACTTCCCAGTCCTCCACATCTTCTTGCTGAGCTATACATCTAAGCTCTGCATCTGACAAGGTGTCAATGTTAATAAGAACCATACGAGCTTCCTCTAGCAAAAATTTTAGATAAACCATCAAAAATAGTCAACTAAACGAGCCTACAGGCAAAAAATGCTATACCAGTGCCTTATTCAATGAAAAGCACAAGGATATGGGCCTAAAAAATAATCCTAAAAAATAATTATTAGCCTACTTGTCCATTAAGGTACGCTTTTGCGCAAACAGTCTTTCCATCTGGTGTAACGAGTGCATGGCCATCAACTTTTAGGATACCGTCTTGTGTGTAAAGTGGCATTTCAAAGAAGTGGTCAGGTTTGACATAACACATCTCGCTAGGATTTGAGAGTCCTTCTGGAACAAGATTTGTACCAAATGGGATGTCGTCAGCAAAGAGAACTTCACAAGTTGAATGCTCAGGTGCATTTGGATCTTGAGCAGCAAGGAGCATTCCACGACTCTTTACTCCACGGAAATTAGCTGGTTTGAGATTATTTACAAGAACAATATTACGTCCAAGGAGTTCCTCTTCCTTGTAGTAAGGAACTATAGAAGAAACAATAACTCTTTCCTCTGGCTCGCCGGTATCAAGAGTGAGAATGTAAAGAATATCGCCATTTGGATGACGCTCAACTTTCTTAATCTTACTTACTGTAAGTTTGACTTTGCTAGCAAATCTTTCTGCAATAGACATGTTCTCTTGTGCTTCTTTTGCAGCTTGAGCAGCAAGCTTTGCGGCTTCTTTCTTGTCATTTTTATCAGTTTTATTGTCGACTTTTGGATTTGCAACATTTTCAATGTTTGCATTGTTGTTATTTTCCATTTTTTTATCCTCTCTTTCCTGTCTTTCTTGCTGACTTCCACTATAGCGTATTCTTAATTCTTCAATCTTAGCGTCTTCAAGTTTTGTAAACAAAAGTTCAACGTTGCCAACATTAAAAGCTTTATCGTATACACCAAGATTTGACCATTTGTCATTCTCACATTCAAGGAAACTTAAAAGTTTTGCACTTGCACTTGGCATATAAGGCTCAATCATAACACCCAAGTCTCTTATGAGGCCTACAAGAGTCCTAAGAACTGTCTTTGCTTGCTCTGTGTCTGTGTTTCTTAATTTCCAAGGCTCTGAATCTTGGAAGAACTTATTTCCAATACTAGAAAGAGCAAAAATAGCTCTAAATGCATCTCGTTCTTCTGCATGCTCTAGAAGATTTGTAATTTCATCTTCTTTTGTTTTGATTTGAGAAACTAGATTTTTGTCTAAAGGTCCAAGTCCTAGATTTCCATCATAGAATCGTTTTACAAAAGTGAGTGTTCTATTTACCAAGTTAGATAAATTGCCAATTAACTCGCCATTAACTTTTTCTTGGAAATCTTTCCATGTGAATGTGAAGTCTGCGTTCTCTGGCCTGTTATAAAAC
>CAVDPO010000170.1:0-2917 GCA_963610855.1 Segatella copri | reverse complement strand
CACCCATATGGGCATGCAAGGTATGAATATGTTGCGGGTTTTGTAATTGCTTTGTTTATGTTTGCAATGGGATGCGTGTTTGCAAAAGAGGCAGTTGTAAAGATTATTTATCCTCAAGAGCTTGAAATAAATGCGCTTACGTACATTATGTTGTTTGTTGCAATCTTGGGTAAAGTGTCGCAAATTCTTGTTTATAGTAATTTCTCTAAGGCTATAGGGTCTAAAACGCTTGAAGCAAATGCACAAGATACGAGAAATGACATTGTGACATCGGCCTCTATTTTTGTTGCAATGCTAATAATGGGGATTTTTAGGGTAAATATAGATGGCTATTTGGCTTTGTGCGTTTCGCTTTTTGTGATTGCAAGTAGCATTAAGACGCTTGGGGAAGAGCTTGAGCCAATTATTGGTATTGTGCCTACGCCTCAAAGAGTTAAAGAAATAACGAATGCTCTTAAATCGTATGATGTTGTCATTGGAATTCATGATTTGGCTATACATAACTATGGTGTTCACAATGATTTTGTTACAGTGCATGTTGAAGTTGATGCGTCAATGAGTATGTTAGAGGCGCATGACAAGATTGACAACATAGAGAAAGATTTTAGGAATAAAATGGGGATTGCACTTACAATTCACATGGATCCTGTGATTGTAGGAGATCCAAAATTGGATGTCTTGAAAGAAAAGGTCTCGCAAGCGCTACAAAAACTGGATGCAACGTTGCAATTTCATGATATAAGAATGGTTGATGGGCCTTCTCACACAAATGTCGTCTTGGATTGTGAAGTCCCACAGGATAAGGATTATACGAGCTCTTTTATATCTAATTACCTTGATAGAAACGTTACATGGGACAATCAATTATATTTTGTTGTGGAGATTGACCATCCAATGTGTTAATCTTAATTTATTATTGTTATGTTATTTCAATTTATGGCATTTTTGTGTCTATATTGGCTTAATGTTGTTTTAGTGCTGTAGTGTCTTATGGTGTGAAGTGTCTTATGTTGAAGTTCTAGCATTTTTTTACGATAATACTAGAGAGTGGTTTGTAAAAATCTTAGAGAGTAGGAGTGAATAAAATGAAACCTTCGTTGTTGGTTTTAGCTGCAGGTATGGGATCTAGATATGGCGGAATAAAGCAAATTGATCCTGTTGGCGCACATGGGGAGACTCTTTTAGATTACAGTGTGTATGATGCTCGTAGAAGTGGTTATGATAAAGTTGTTTTCATTATTAGGCCAGATATAGAAAAAGATTTTAGAGAAAGGCTTTTTGATAGAATTGCACGAAACATGGATGCACAATATGTTTTTCAAACTCGTGAAAGTCTTTTGAGTGGAGATGAAATTGCAAAATCTCTAGAAAGAACTAAGCCGTGGGGTACTGTCCATGCTGTTTTGTGCGCAAAAGAAGTAATGAAAGCTCCTTTTACTGTTATAAATGCAGACGATTATTATGGTCGTACAGCATATGAGATTTTAGGCTCTTATTTATCTCAAGCTGATGTAAATAGTCAAAATCATGCAATGGTTGGATATTTACTAAAAAATACAATGAGTCCAGTGGGAAGTGTTTCAAGAGGCGTTTGCCAAGTTAAAGACGGTCTTTTACAGGCAATGAGAGAGAACACAAAAATAGAGTATGAAGGTAGCAAAATTGTTTCTCATATGCCAGAAGGAGATGTATATTTAACTGGAGATGAATGGGTTTCAATGAACTTCTTTGGTTTTACTCCAAAAGTGTTTGAACCAATGAGCCTGTATTTTGGCTCTTTTATAAAAGAGAATGCTTCTCAAATGAAAGCAGAATCTCTTTTACCTAACTTTGCAGGAGAGATTGTCTCTAAGGGTCTTGGAAGTCTTAAAGTGTTTTCTTCTCCAGATAAATGGTTTGGAATGACTTATAAGGAAGACAGAGAAACTGTAAGACTTAATTTATTAGAGAAAACCAAACAAGGATTTTATCCAGAAATCCTTTGGGATAAATAGAATGAATGATGGCTTGGATTTATCCAATGCCTGTTTTATTTAGGAGGAAAAGTTATGAAGAGAGCATCAATGATTATTGCTTTACTTCTTGTTGTGGTCGTAGGCGCATTTGCTTTAGATGCAACAGTGACATGGCATTGGGGTCAGAATGATCCAGAGGTTAAGTTCTTCCGTCACCAAATTGACGGTGAAGATGGTGAAAAATGGACAGTTGTAGATTCTAATGTCCTTGAAGCTTCTTATGATGTAGATGTATCTGTTGAGCATGTCTTCTATTTGCAACAGTCATATGATGGTGAAAATTGGAGTGCAAGTAGTATTTCTGTTCTTGCAGCTGTAAAAGAAGAAAAAGTTGCAGAGACTCCAGTTGTAGAAGAACCAGCTGTTGAGGTTCCTGTTGTTGCTAAAGAAGTCAAAGAAGAAGCTCCAGCTACAGATATAGCACAAGTCGTAGCAGAAGAGCCAAAGGTAGAACCAGTTGCAAGTGAAACTGTTGCAGTAGCTGTAGGATACAAATAGTAAGCATCAGCAAGTTCAAGACCTACACCAAAGAGATTACCAAGTCTAAGGCGTGCGCCAAGCTGTGCTGTAGCACCAAGAACATAGTCAGACTTAATAGTTGCTAAACTTGTAATTGGAGCCATGACTTCAGCACCAAGGCCAAAGTAGACATCACCCCATGAAAGTGCGTAGTCTGCAACAACAAGTAAATCAAATCTTCCAACAAGATTTAAGTCACTATATTTTGTTACTGTCTTAATGTTTTTGAGAGTTTCTAAACTTGTAACAGCTGAAAGTTGAGCCTTAACACCCATACCAAATGAGCCACTTCTTCCAAAGAGGAATGTATAATCAAGAGCAATACCAAGATTGTGATTAGTTTTATCAAATTTGAGAGCATTGTTCTGGTAAATAACGCCAAA
>CAVDPO010000169.1:1004-4903 GCA_963610855.1 Segatella copri | reverse complement strand
TGACGATACAGCTTCTCTTCTCAAAAAAGTCCGTATGGATTTTGACCCAAAAGAGAAAGTTGGAAACTTAAGCGTTTCACAAATGCAGTCTGTAGAGATTGCAAAAGCTGTTTCTGCCAACTGTAGAGTTTTAATTCTTGATGAGCCAACATCATCTTTAACTCAAAATGAGGTTGATGCCCTTTTTAGAATTGTTGAAGACTTGAAAGCAGAAGGTGTTGCAATTGTCTACATTTCACACAAGATGGATGAAATTCTTCGCATAAGTGATGAAGTTACCATAATGCGTGATGGAAAATACATTGGAACTTGGCCTGCAAGTGAGCTCACAACTGATATGATTATAACAAGAATGGTTGGCCGTGAGCTTTCTAACCTATATCCAAAACGTGAGAACGTTCCTGGAGAGGTCGTTTTTGAGGTAAAAGATTTTACATCAATTAATCCAAAAAGTTTCAAGAATGTTTCTTTTTCTCTGCGTAAAGGAGAGATCCTTGGAGTTGGAGGCCTTGTTGGAGCTCAAAGAACAGAGCTTATGGAAGGCCTTTTTGGTGTAAGAAGTCATATAAAAGGTCAAATCTTCTACAAAGGTAAAGAACTGTCGATACATAGACCTAAAGATGCAATAGACCAAGGTGTTGCAATGCTAACTGAAGACAGACGAAAGACTGGCATAATGGGAGTTCTTCCTGTTTCAGATAACATTTCTATTGCGGCTCTTAAACAATACACCTACTTGAGAGGCGGTATTACACTTAACCTAAACAAGATTGAAGCCTTGGTTGATGACAATGTTCAAAAGATGAACATTAAAACTCCTTCAAGTAAAACTCTTATAAAGAGCCTTTCAGGAGGGAACCAACAAAAAGTACTTGTTGGCCGATGGCTTGCAAATGACCCCGATGTTCTTATCTTAGATGAACCAACACGTGGAATAGATGTTGGAGCCAAATACGAAATCTACTGCATCATTGCAGACCTTGCAAAACAGGGCAAAAGCATCATCATGATTTCAAGTGAAATGGGAGAACTCATTGGAATGTCAGATAGAATCATGGTTATGTGCGATGGACGTGTAACAGGTTTTGTTGATGGCAAAGATGCTACGCAAGAAAACATAATGACTTTTGCAACTCAGTTCAACCATGTCAACTTGGATAATTAGTTCAGTTCTTTGGAGTATTTACCTATGGAAACAAAAAATAATAGTTTAATCAAAAGTAATTTAATTGGTAAATTCATTGGATTAGCGAAAGCCAATCCAATTGTTGTTCTTCTTGTCATTGCATCTCTTATAGTTGGATTTTCTGTTCCTAACTTTTTTTCTTGGGGAAACTTTGGAAACCTTGTTAGTAATACATCTATTCGTTTCCTTATTGCTATTGGAGTTTCTGGTTGTCTCATAACAAAAGGCACAGACCTTTCAGCGGGAAGACAAGTAGGTTTTGCAGCTTGTCTTGCTGGTGTTCTTATCCAAAGAGGAGATTACGCAAGCCGTCTATATAAAAACATTCCAGAAATGAATATGTTTGTTGTTCTTCTCATTGTTCTTGCTTTTGGAATGTTCTTTGGATTTGTAAATGGACTTATAATTTCAAAACTAAAAGTTCCTCCTTTTATTGCTACTTTGGGAACTCAAACCATCATTTATGGTATTAGCCTTATTTTTACAGATGCTCAGCCTATTGGAGGTTTCCAAAATACTTACATTAAACTCATTACTGGAAGACTTGGTAGCACAAAAGGATTTTATATCCCTTACCTCCTCTTTATTGCTGTGTTTTTTGGTGTACTTTTCTGGTTTGTATACAATAAAACCACACATGGGAAATATATGTATGCAATTGGAGGAAACGAAGTTGCAGCTGAAGTTTCAGGTGTAAACACTGGTCGCCAAATAATCAAAATTTATACTATTGCTGGTTTTATGTATGCTTTTGCAGGTTACCTACTTGCTGCAAAGTCTGGAGGAGCTTCTGCTTCAATGGGCTCTGGATACGAACTTGAAGCTATTGCGGGATGTACAATTGGAGGTGTTTCAACTACTGGTGGTATTGGAACAATCCCTGGCATTCTTGTTGGTGTTCTTGTTTTTGAAGTCTTGAAGATTATTCTCCAGTTCCTTGGTGTCAACCCATATTACAACTACATTGCACAAGGCCTTGTAATTGTTATTGCTGTTGCACTTGATATTCGAAAGTACATTGCAAAGAAATAGTTTTTGAGGGTTTTACAAAAACCTCTAAGTCCATTAATTTTTACTGGGGCTGTTACGTTTGCTAGTATTCGTAATAGCCCCAATTTTTACCAATTTGTACAGCCTGAGCGCAGTGCCGCAGTATACAGCCCAAAGACCAAGAATGTAATTTGTATGTATTTTGGGTTGTAGACAAGAATACAAGCGAGGGATAGTACTCGTTTGTACAGCCCAAGCGCAGTGCCGCAGTATACAGCCCAAAGACATACAAATTTAGAAGTTGCGCATGGAGGTGGAGGGAAACTTAGGTTCACTTGTAACATTAATCCCAAGTTTCCTTAGCCCTGACGAATCGCCGGCTGATGGAATGTGGCTCATGTGAGATTCACACCCACAAAGAAGAGGGAGTTTATCCAAAGCTCGTTTTGCATCTTCTTTTATGGCAGCACTCATGGCTAGGCAAATGAGAGTTTCATCTAGGTTTAGGCTTATACCACGACCACGAAGAACATCACGTTTCATGGTTGTAACGGAGTCTATAATTTGATGAGGGATGAGTTCTATGCTTTTATCTATGTTAGCAAGAACCTTGAGCGAGTTTAGGACAAGAGCACTGGAAGCATGCATGACAGAGGAGTTATGGCCGGTAACAAAGCGACCGTCCTTGAGTTGGATAGATGCAGCACAGGTAATGCCATCTTTTCCTTTGCCTCGAGAGATGGCATCTTCTAGAGCTGTGTTAGCAACTGGGACAGTATAACGGTCATTGCAAGAAAGGCCCGCCCTTTCCATTATAGAATAACAACGATTTACAGTTTCTTTTGTACCAATGCCTTGAGCATATTCGCAGGCAGCTCTATAGTATCGTCTTATAATTTCTTGTTCTGCTGCTTGGCGCACGACTTCATCATCACAAATACCAAATCCAAGACGGTTTACGCCCATGTCTGTTGGAGAATTGTAATCCAAAGAGCCACCAGTTATCTTGTTAAGTAGTCTTTTGAGGAGTGGAAAAGCTTCCATGTCGCGGTTATAGTTGACAGCAATTGAGCCTGTGGAAGAAACGTAGAAGTGGTCAATTTGGTTGTAGTCGCCAATATCGGCTGTAGCAGCCTCATATGCAATGTTAACAGGGTGATCAATTGGGAGATTCCAAATTGGAAAAGACTCAAACTTAGCATACCCGCTTTTTCGTCCATTTTTGAAATCATGGTACATTTGAGAAAGACATGTTGCAAGTTTTCCACTGCCTGGACCCGGGGCTGTGACAATTACAACAGGTTTTGATGTTGGAATGTATGGATTTGCACCATAACCTTCATCACTTACAACCATGTCTACGTTCTCTGGATATCCCATTATTTCTTTATGAAAATAGACAAGCACACCCCTGCGTTGGAGCATGTCAGCAAAATTGGCAACAGAAACCTCCCCTTTATAGCGGGTAATAACAACTTTGTTGGCTTTTATACCCCAAGTTGCAAAGTCGTCAATCATTTTGAAGACATCAGTATCGTAAGAAATGCCAAAATCAGATCTCATCTTTCGATGCTCTATATCGCCTGCATGAATGCAAATTATTACATCAAGTTTGTCTTTGAAGGAATGAAAAACCTTCATTTTATCGTTTATGTCAAACCCAGGAAGAACACGAGCTGCGTGGTAATCAAATAGCAGTTTGCCACCACATTCCAAATAGAGT
>CAVDPO010000169.1:0-994 GCA_963610855.1 Segatella copri | reverse complement strand
TCATACGTTCAAGTATGTACTCGTTTTGTTCTCTCAAATATTTGTCATTGTCAAACCCTATTTTGCTCATAATGTTCTCCTGAAAGATTAAGCTCTATTTTATTATTGTTTATGTATTTTATTGTTGTTTACGTATAGGTTTATGTATAGATGTATATATGTTTATGCACAGGTGTATATATAATAAAAGGACTGATGCAGATACCCCTGCGCCAGTCCTAATAAAGACAGTTAGAAATCGGCCTGTTTGGCTGCCCTTGGATATGGAATGACGTCTCTAATATTTTGCATTCCTGTAACATACTGAACAGCTCTCTCAAATCCAAGACCAAAGCCAGAGTGTGGAACTGTCCCGTACTTTCTCAAGTCCAAGTACCACCAATAATCTTCCTCTCTAAGTCCAAGTTCTACCATCCTAGCTTTTAGTACATCATACCTGTATTCTCTTTCACTACCACCAATTATTTCACCAAGTCTTGGGGCTAAGACGTCCATTGCACGCACTGTTTTTCCGTCATCATTAAGTTTCATATAGAAACTCTTAATTTCTTTTGGATAATCAGTAACAATGACTGGGCGTTGACACACTTGTTCTGTGAGAAACCTTTCATGCTCTGTCTGCAAATCGCATCCCCAAAAAGGCTTAAATTCAAATTTGTCGCCATGTTTTTCAAGCTCTTTAATAGCTTGTGTGTATGTCATGTGTGCAAATGGAGTTTCTGCTACATGAACAATAGTATCTTTTACGCCAGGTTCAATGAATTTTGAGAAGAAATCCATATCTTCTTCACATTCTTCAAGAACGTATTTGAAAATATATTTAAGGAAACTTTCTGCAATTTCCATGTCGCCTTCTAGAGTACAAAAAGACATCTCTGGCTCTACCATCCAAAATTCAGCCAAATGTCTTTTTGTGTTGGAGTTCTCTGCTCTAAAAGTAGGTCCAAATGTATAAATGTTTCTTAGTGCTGTTGCATAAGTTTCACCCTCAAGC
>CAVDPO010000168.1:0-11238 GCA_963610855.1 Segatella copri | reverse complement strand
AGGTAGTGATGCAAATGCACACCTTGTGGTTCCTCTCATTGTTTATAGGTGCATAATTTTGGGTTTGAATGGTTCAAGCGATAATCAAACGCGAAACGTTGAGCGTTTGTAGCGAGGCGGCCTGTAAGTTGCCATACAGGAGGCAACTGAAAGGCAAACCCAATCGCGCCTAAACTAGAGAGGGACCCTTGTGGTTCCTCTCATTGTTTATAGGTGCATAATTTGGCTCCGTAAAAACTGCAAATTCTATGCTCTATCCCGTTACTTTACTTGCCTTTATTTGTTCTAAATCTTGAGGCTTTTGTGAAACTGCTTTCACTGGCAAAGCTCATTTGCAAAAACCTTTAGGATTTTTTGTTTTGTATTTTTTGTTTTAGTTGACCTTGTGGAAGTTGACTGATACTTTTGAAAAGTAATAAGTTTGAAATTTTTGCAAAATGATGCTTATATATTGGTGTATATAGACACTTATATTTGAAGAGGTGGGCCAATGAAGATGGCAAAGGCTTTTGTTGCCTTATTGATTGTTATGATGGTGGGTTTTGTTGCTTTTGCAACAGAGCCTGAAGGTTCTTTTGATACTGGAAGTTCTACTTCTTCAAGTACATTGTTGTTAGAAGCGACTACTACACAAGACAGCTTTACACAAAATCTTGAGTTAGAAGCAAATACAAACACTTCAAATGTAGAGACAGCAGAAAACCCTGCGACAACAAATACTACAGGAGCAACAGATCCCTCAGGGATAACAATAGAAACTCCAAACGCAACAGAAACTCTAGAAGAAACAGAAACAACAAGCACAACAGAGTCAACCAATACCTCAGAAACAGTGGAAACTACAGACATTGCAAATGTGACTATTATACAAACAGACGAGACTCAAACAGACGAAACTCAAACAGATGAAATCCAAACTACTAAAGGCCAAACTATAGATGCCCAAAGCTTAAATTCACAAGTCTCTTTTACTAAAGATACGCTACTTCTTTCAGATATTCCTATAATTTATGGAGAAGAAAAATTCCTTGAGAGAATAAAAGAGAAAACAGGAGGAGAGCGAGAGCCAATTGGACTTGTGTTAAGTGGCGGTTCTGCAAGAGCTTTTGCACATATTGGAGTTCTCCAGTACCTAGAAGAGCAGGGGATTTATCCTGACTACATAGTAAGTAACTCAATGGGAAGTATTGTAGCATTGCTCTACGGTGCAGGTATGAGTCCAGCTCAAATTCTTGAAGTTGTGACCTCTACCAATTTTGGAGATCTTTTTGAGTTCTCACTTCCAATAAATACGGGCCTCTTAGATATTTCAAAGTTCAAATCTCTAATTGGAGCTTATGTAGGAGAGGACTTGAAAGTAGAAGACCTTGCAATTCCGGTTATGGTTGTTTGCGAAGATTTAACAACAAAAAGGCAAGTTCTAATTACAGAAGGCTCTTTTCTAGATGTCCTTGCAGCAAGTTTTGCACTTCCTATCTATTTTGGAAGTGTAGAATATAAAGGCAATACACTTGTAGATGGCGGAATTGCTAACATTGCTCCAATTGAAGTTGCATATAAATATTCAAATAACGTCATAGTTTCTACAACTTTCTATGCAGGAAAAGACTTAAACGAAAAAAATCCAATAACGGGGCTTAACATTAGCATAGACATTGGCAAACGCAGACAAGGCGTTGTAGAGCTTAAAGCTCATCCAGAAGCAATTTGGGTAAGATGCAACGTAGAAGATTTTTCTTTTATGGACTTCAAACTGTCTCAGTCATTGGCACAGCATGGGTACGATTCTTGTCTTGAGAACAGTGAACAAATAGCTCAATTTGCCAAGATATACAAAGGGGAAAAAACTAGTATCATAAAGGCCGATACTACTGATCTCTCATCTAGTGGAGAGACACTTGAAGAAGACATTGAAAAAGCAGAAGAAAATACTACAAATATCACAAATAGCTCAAATGAAATAACCGCTACAGCTAATGCTTCTTTCTTGAAAAAACTTGAAAGAAAGAGAGTATCGTTTACTTCTAGAATGCCAAAAGTAAAACGCAGTTATGACATTTATAACAGAAGTAAAACTATAGGAGCTACAGCAAGTTTTGGATTTACTCTTAAAACATACGAAAATAGCAACTATATGCTAAGAGATGATTTTGTTTTTGGACTAAATTATGGTCTTTCTGCAGGCAACCTTAATGTGAAAATAAGTGCAGGAGTTGCAACAAAATTACAATCTTATGGATATGATGCGTATCAAGAAAAGAAACTGTTTTATCAACATGTAATGCCAACAGTGGACGTTTCTATAGATTACTATCTTGGAAGTCACATAAAAGCAAGTGTAGATGGTGCTGTAAGTTTCACAAATCATAATCAAAACAAAATTTGTGCTCTTTATTTTGATGTATTACAATCTCTTATGTTCCGCTCAAATTCATTTGCAATAGGGAGTATCCCAGGTAAATTCACTTTCTCA
Organism: Segatella copri; assembly: GCA_963610855.1. Taxonomy (GTDB): domain Bacteria; phylum Spirochaetota; class Spirochaetia; order Sphaerochaetales; family Sphaerochaetaceae; genus UBA9732. Next base: position 8,765 of record CAVDPO010000168.1, on the reverse strand, counting down.
TTGGTTCAAAGTTTTGAGTTAATTGCACCTGGAAATGGAACTTTAGATGTGTACTATGACCTAAATTCTCCTCTTTTGACAGGAAGAGCTATTTTTGATTATTTATCTGACATGGTAGCAGCCAATATAAAAGCGGGAGTGCAACATATTGGGTGGATAGGTAAAGATTCTTCTAGGTTGTTTGGAGTAGCATCACTTGATTTTGGGGTTAATATCACTAAGGAAATTTTGTTAGAAATTGGCACTACTTCTCGTTTCTCATTTGATGGAAAAGGAAATATTCCAATTTTCTCAAAAGATGGTTTTGTACTTGCAATGGAAAGCTTAGAGTCGCAAGGTACTGTAAAATCAACTGTTGATAACCCACAGCAGTATATTATTGCAACGTCTATTGCACTTGATTATATGTTCCAAAAAGATTCTCTTGGTATTGCTGAAATTTTACTTATCTCAAATAGCAGTATTGGAGCGTTCTGTAATCTATTGTGGAATGATGGTGCAAAGCCACATGTTCAAGTTGGAGCAAAAGCATCAACCATACTTGGGTTTATTGGTCTTAAAGATGCTCCTTTAAGTTATGAAGTGTTATACGACTTTTCAATGAAGAAATTTTTGTGGAGATTATCGTTTAAGAGTTCGTTCTAAAATAAAGAAGGGGGAGGTCAACTAGTTTACAAAACAAATGAAATCCCCGTAAGAACTTAAAAAGAGGCCTTGAGTTCAAAACTTAGGGCTTCTTTTGATATTGGGTGTGCAAAAGAAAGCGTTTTTGCTTGTAACATCATGTGAGGGACGTTCATAGCTTTATCTTGCACTGTATTGCCATAAAGATTGTCGCCAACAATTGGATGCCCAAGTCCGTATGCACAATGGACTCTAAGTTGATGCGTTCTTCCTGTTAAAGGCGTAAGCCTAAGGCGTGTACATTTTGTTCCGTAGCGGTTTTCAATACTAAGTTTTTCCCATTGTGTAATAGCGCTTTTGCCGTTTTCAAAATCTACTATTTGATAAGGCCTGTTTGATATATCAAGTCTAATTGGAAGATCTATTGTTCCATAGTCTTCTTTGACAATACCATAAACTAGAGCTTCATATGATTTGCTCACTTCTCGTTTCTCAAACGAGAGAGAAAGAGTATCATGAGATTCTTTTGTAAGTCCCAAAACCATGAGCCCGCTTGTTGCTTGGTCAAGCCTATGTATACAAGGTTGCTTGATGCAAGTAGGGTATAAAGACTTAACTCTTGAAGATATGCAATCTTGTTTATCTGGCCCTTTACCTTCAATAGAAAGAACTCCACTTGGTTTGTTTACTACTACAATAGAGCCATCATAATATTCAATATCAAGACCTAATATGTATTTGAGAAGTTCTTTACATCTAAAATCACAAGGATTGTAGTATTCTAAGTGAGTATGAGAGGATGTGCTTTCTCCGTAAAAGAACTCAGCAATTGATACAGGCTTTTTGCCAAGGCCATAAGCATAGCTTAATAGTTTTGGAGCACAACAATCGCCTGTTCCTGAAGGAGAGTTTGGGAAAATATCACATAGGTTGCGTTTTATGCCATCAAAACAGTGAAAGTTATATAATTTTTGAACTTCTTTCCAACACTCTCTAGACGTTTCTTTTGGCTTAGTTGAAGTTTTCACTTGTCTATCTATCTTGCAAAGAAGGCTTGCCATTTCATTGACATTAAAAGCTGGTCTAACAAAGCCTTCTACTTCATATTTACCTTCTAACATACCAGAAAATGCACGAAAAACAGTACCATCTTCACACACAAGAACTCCAAACATTTGGCCAAGAGAAGGAGCTTTTAGAGCTTTCCCCAAAGCCGAATTATCAAGTTCGTTTATGAGCTTTTGACACTGTTCTTGAGCAATTTTAGTTGGAAGAATTGGTGTTCTCATTTTGGTCAAAACTTTCGTTCAAAGTAGCTTTCGTGGAGCTTTTTACAGAAATATCGGCCTTATTGGGAATCACGTCGTGGCTGTATATGTTGCCAAATAAGTAGTAAAGAAGAAATGCCAATGACGTTACAATCCAAGTGGCGGGATAGCATGCCATAACAGAATTGAGCGTTCCGTAAATTGGTGGCACTATTTGGAGCCATACGACTCTTAGAATACATATTCCAAATACTGTGAAAATTGTTGGCATTAGAGCTTTTCCTGTTCCTCTTATTGCGCCAGATAGAATTTCAATGAGAATGTATGTGAAATAGAAAGGTGCAATGCAGTTTAAGATGCCAACTCCAATGTCTATAACATCATTGTCGCTTGAAAAGAGCATAAAGCCATAACGTGAGAATGCTAGGTACACTGCTTCAATGAGAAGTGTTGCAACCAAAGACATCCTTAAACAGGTACGTACGCCTTTTTTTGACCTTTCCATCAATCCTGCACCATAGTTTTGGCCTACAAATGTTGTAATTGCTATTCCAAAGGCCGATATCGTCATCCAATATAGACTGTCAAGTTTACTATAAGCTGCCCATGCTGCAGCTGCGTTGGTGCCAAAACCGTTTATTGAAGCTTGAATAATGAGGTTTGATACTGTGTAAAGAACAGCTTGAATACCAGCAGGAAGTCCTATGTATATGGTTTTTTTGAGCATGTATTTGTCAAACTTAATGTCTTTGTAAATAAGACGGCAACAATCCTGTTTCTTTCTAAGCACAATGATTACAAGAATTAACGACAAAACTTGAGAAAGTACTGTTGCATAGGCAGCACCTTCTACTCCCATCTTAAATGGGCCAACAAATAAGATGTCGAGTACTATGTTCAAAAGACAGCCAGCTATTAAGAAGTAAAGAGGGCTCTTACTGTCTCCAAATGCTCTAAATATGCCGGCTCCCATGTTGTACATAACAGTTACAAGTCCGCCAGCAAAGTATATGTGTATATAACTCAAAGCAAGAGGCATAATGTCTTCCGGCGTGGCTATGAGACGTAAAAGAGGCTCAGCTGTGCAGTACCCGGCTATTGAGATTAAAATGCCACAAACAATAGAAAGAGCAAATGCGTTGTGAATAGAGCTATGCACACGTTCTTCGTTCTGTGCTCCGTAATATTGAGAAATGACAACTGTTGCTCCAGAAGCAAGACCTGTAAAAAAACCTATTAGAAGGTTTATAACAGTACTTGTTCCGCCTCCAACAGCGGCCAAGGCTTCTTTCCCTAAAAAATTACCAACAATGACAGCATCCACAGTGTTGTAGAGTTGTTGGAAAAACGTGCCCAATAAAATGGGAAAAAAGAACCCAAGTAGTTGTTTCCAAATTGTTCCTTGTGTAATGTTATTGCTGTTTATGCTCATAGGTGCCAAGTATGCCTCTTTTCTCAATTCTTGTGTAGTCGTATTGGCCTGTTTTGATTATAATTACCGCATGAAAGAGAGGATTCTTGTCCATTGTTGTTGTGGACCTTGCTCAACAAGTAGTGTTAAACGTCTTTTAGATGAAGGATATGAAGTTGTCCTTTGCTATGGTAATAGCAATATTGTGAGCAAAAAAGAAAATGACAAGCGCTATAATGAACTTCTTAAAGTGGCACAGTATTTTGGAGGACTTAAGGTTGTTAGGCAGGACTATGACCACGCTTTATGGCTTTCTTTCATAAAAGGGCTTGAAGATGAGCCAGAGCATGGGAAAAGGTGCCTAAAGTGCTTTGAATTTAATCTAAACGAAGCTTCAAATGTTGCTAAGGCACTTGGAATTGAAAAGTTTACAACAACACTTACTGTGAGCAGGTTCAAAAATAGCCAAGCAATATTTGATGTTGGAGATAAATTTACAGGTTTTGAGAAAATTGATTTTAAGAAAAAAGACGGCTTTGCTCAAAGTGTTAGAATGTCTAAAGAACTTGATTTATACAGGCAAACATTTTGTGGGTGCGAATTTTCTATGAATTTTCTATGAAATAAAAGGGAGGACTTTCAAATGCCTAATGTACAGCAAACAAAACTAAACAAGGGAGCTCTTTTAGCGTTGCTTGTTATTGTAATTATAGTTGTATCTCTTTTTCTTCCTATTTCTTGGTATTTCAAAGTTCTCATCTCTTTTGTATCTGTCATTTGTTTTGCTGTTCTTAGAAGAGGGTATATCTATTTTTTCAGAGGCGCTGTACTTCTTCAAAAAGAAAATTCTCCAAAAGTATGGAACTATTTTCGCAAAGCACTTGATGCTAATGTTGATGACGAAAGAAAAATACTCATTTGCTCTGCATGCATACAGCAAGGTGATGCTCAATTTGGGGTCGATACTCTTGAGAAGTTACTTCTCTCGTGTAAAGATAAATATAGACGTGCAACAGCAATAATAACACTTTCAATGGGTTACTGGTATTTGGGAAACCTTGATCATGCTATAAAGCTACTTCAAGATTTGAGCGCCACTGGTTATAAAGATGATAACTTAGAAGTTAACTTGGAAACTTATCTCTTAGAGAAAGGCGATTTGAAAGAAGCTAAAAAGTTAATTACTCAGTCTCGCAAGAATAGTACAGAAAACAATGGCCTATTAGATAACCGAGGTTGGTACTATATCCAAAAAGGCGAATGGGATAAAGCAAGAGAAGTATTTGATGAGCTTATCAATGACCGCAATGCAAAATTCCCAGTAGCTTATGTTCATGGCGCGCAAGTTAGTGTGCACCAAGGTAAAATTGAAGAAGCTATTGATCGTTTAGGATGGGCACTTTCTAAGAAATTTACAAACACTTGCATGGTGAAAAAAGAGTACATTCAAGCGCTTCTTGATGGTCTTGAAAACCCTGAAAAGAGAGATGCTTTTGCAAAATCTATTGACGAGCATGCCTATGAAGTCTCTCTTGGGCGCGAATTTCCAGGCTTTAACATTGGTTTGTCTTCAAACGACAATTTGGTAACAACAGGGAACAATATTCTCTCTACGTCAAAGGCCGATATTCTTGATAAAGACGATGCTTTAGAATTGCCAAACACTTCTATTGATGATCTTGAAGATGAAAGAGAGCCTAATACAGAGCTTACAGACGACGATATACTTAGCTCTTTTCAAAGTGAAGAAGAAGAAACTAGCTCCATCTTTGATGAAGATTGCATTTTAGATACGAGTGTTGAAGAAGATGAAAGAGAACCAAATACAGATCTAACAGATGAAGACGAAGATCTTTAACAAGGCATAGAGGAGTTATAGCGCTTGATGCGAAAGTTTTTGAAATTCATTACAAGTAGATTAGCTTGGACTTTTTTGTCCATATTCCTCCAAATGGGATTTATTTATTTTTTTCTTCGTTATGCAGAAAGCTATTTTAGTTTAAGTGTTTTCAATTTTATATTAAGTCTTGTTGTTTCTTTTGCAATTTTTACAAGGGATGATGCTCCAGAATACAGATTATCTTGGATAATCTTAATATTGGCATTACCAATTTTTGGGTGCTTTATGTACCTTATTTTTGGAAACAAAAAGAAAGGACGTTGGGAAAGTAGGAGAATTAAAAGCTACCAAGAAATTATAAACGCACACTCAATTACAGACTATCCTCCAGAGGGTGTTCCTTCTGAAACTTTATTATCGCAAGACGATTTGCGACTTCAAAAATACCTAACAAATGTTACAGGTAGTATTGTCTATGATAGCACACAGGTACAGTATTTCCCTTTGGGTGATTATTGCTATTCTGTTATGTTAAAAGAACTTGAAAAAGCAGAGCATTTTATTTTTATGGAATACTTCATCTATGAGGAAGGAGATTTTTGGAATAATGTTCTTTCCATACTTAAGAAAAAAGTCTCACAGGGCGTAGATGTTAGACTTCTTTATGATGACATGGGTAGTATAAACACGCTTCCATATAAATACTATAAAGAACTTCGTACATATGGGATTAAGGCTGTAGCTTTTAATGCTGTTCGTCCACGCCTTAATCCAAGGCTCAATTATAGAGACCACCGCAAAGTTACAATCATTGATGGGAATGTTGCAATAAGTGGTGGAATAAACATTGCAGATGAGTATATAAACCACAAAATTAGATTTGGTCATTGGAAAGACAATGCTTTTGTCCTTCGTGGTAGCGGAGTATGGAACTATACATTTATGTTCTTGCAATTATGGGCTTTTGCAGCTCCAAAACAGTATGCTATACAGGATTTCTCTAAATACTATCCTACAATAAAAGAAAAGAGTGATGGATATGTCCAAAGTTTTGGAGACAGTCCTTTGGATGATCTTAATGTTGCAGAGAATGCATATATTCATTTATTAAATACTGCTAAAAAATATGTATGGATTAGCACTCCTTATTTGATTTTAGATAATGCAATGACAAATGCTTTAATCTTAGCAGTACAAAGCGGTGTAGATGTTAGGATCATTACTCCTTCAATTCCAGATAAGAAAATAGTCTTTTCTTTGACACAGTCTAGTTATTTCAAACTTCTTAAAAACGGCATAAGAATATTTGAGTACATTCCGGGGTTTATTCATTCTAAAATGTTTATTTGTGATGATGAGCGTGCAATAGTTGGAACCACAAACATGGATTTTAGATCTTTCTTTTTGCATTTTGAAAGTGGATCTGTTTTCTTTGGCGGAGGTGCCGTCAAGTCTGTAAAAGATGATTTTGAAGATATTTTTACCTTAAGTAGAGAAGTAACTCTTGATGACATGAAAAAGAGATCTCTTTTAATGAAGTTTTCAGGGCAATTTGCAAAACTTATTGCACCTTTGTTATAAAAGTTAAGGAAGTAGACAGTTATGGATAATCTTCAAGAAATAATTGAAATATTTGCACAAACAACTGACAAAGTACAAATGAGAAAACTCTTTGATGAGCTATTTACTCCAAACGAAGAAAAAGATTTTGCAAAGCGTTGGTTTATTATGAAAGAATTGTATAGAGGAACTCCACAACGAAGCATTGCGCAAGAAATGGAGGTAAGTCCATGCAAAATTTCAAGAGGTTCGAAAGTTCTCAAAGACAGTGAATCTATATTCAAATCAATTTTAATGGATATGTTCGACGACCAATACCATATTTGATAAAGGTTTTTACAAAAACATCTTAATTACATATAATTTGAAATATGAGTAAGTTTGTTAAAGAGTTATCTAGTTCTCTTTTTTGGGATGTAGAGCAAGATTTGCTTGATGATGAGAATGACAAAAGGTTTATTATTCAAAGAGTTCTAGAGCGTGGGTTACGCAAAGATTGGTTGCTCATTAATGAGAGATACACTTTACCAGTTATTGTTGAAGAGGCTTTACAAATGCGCTCTCTTGAGCCAAAAGCTCTTTCATATATTTCCTGTATGGGCGAAGTTCCAAAGGAAAAATTCTTATGTTACAAAAACAGACAGTAGATAATAAGACTTTCTCTCTTTTGCAAAAACTGCAATCAATTCCAGAACTTAAGGAAATGCGTCTTGTTGGAGGAACGGCTCTTGCTCTTCAAATTGGGCATAGAATTTCAGTAGATTTAGACTTTTTTGGCAATTTTGACTCTTCAATTCCTTTGGAGCTCTTTTTCCCAAATTTTGATGATGTTGCTAAAACTGGTTCAAATAGATTTATGCAGTTTTTTGAAATAGATGGTATAAAGGTTGACTTTGTGAAGTATCTTTATCCTTGGCTACAAGACCCAATTTGTGAAGAAAATGCTACAATTGCTTCTATTGAAGATATAGCTGCTATGAAAATAAATGCAATAATTAATAGAGGTTCAAAAAAAGATTTCATTGACATCTCGTTTTTGCTAGAAAGATATTCTCTTGAGCAAATTCTTGCATTATATAAAGAAAAATATAATACCAAAGATTATCAAATTGCACTTAGAAGTCTTACATTTTTTGAAGATGCTGAAAAAGAAAAAATGCCCAAAATGCTTATTAAAAAAGATTGGGATAGTATAAAACGTGAGATTGTTTCTCAAGTGAAACAGTTGCGTTAAGGGGCAAAGACAATAATTGTTAGTAACGCAAGCTAAGGTGCTCAAAAACTTCTTCTAAGTCATTAAAATGGACTGTGCAATAAGTGTCTAAACTTGTGCTTTGGTTGTTTACTATAACAAGGTTTGCACCGCTACGTTTTGCTATAACGGGAAAAGATGCAGCAGGTTGGACTACTAAAGAAGAGCCTAGAATGACACATAAATCGGTCTTAGAGAAGTCTTGCCAAGCGCTGTCTAGTACATGCTCATTAAGGCTTTCTTCGTAAAAAATGATGTCTGGTTTTATAACACCACCGCATTTTGTACAGTGTGGAACTTGGTCTGCTCTTACAATTGGGGCAATCTCTTCGTATGTGTATCTAGCGTGGCAACGTGTGCAGTGATGGACAAGTGGGCTTCCATGCACTTCGTAGACGTTTTTAGAACCAGCACGTTGGTGAAGCATGTCTATATTTTGAGTGTAGAGTGCTTTTAAGTATCCTTTTTGCTCAAGTGATGCTAAGCATTTATGGACAATGTTAGGCTTGTAATCTTCTAAATGGTACCAAACGTCTTTTGCCCATTTATAGAAGATTTCAGGATTTTTTCTAAAAAAACTTAGAGATATAATTTCTTCTACGTCCATGCCATGCCAAGGGTCTGTATATACTCCATGCGGTCCTCTAAAGTCTGGAATATTACTTAATGTAGAAACTCCTGCTCCTGTGAAGGCTGTCATATAGTGGCTTTTTTCAATTAAATCAATAAATTTTTCAAGATTTGTCATAGTTTCTAGAGGTTTTTGTAAAACTGCCTTCATGAACCTTGGCTTTGCCCTTGTGGCTAAAA
>CAVDPO010000167.1:531-7054 GCA_963610855.1 Segatella copri | reverse complement strand
TATATTAACAAAGCTCTAAGTTGACAATCATGTACAATAAAGTTAGCTTTAATGCATGAAAAATGGCATGAAAAAGAAACAAGAACTTCCACAGGTTGAACCTGTAAAAATAAAACCTCTATTTGGACTTAAACCGGGAGTATGGCTAACAATAGCCTATCTCTTAGCTCTACTTGTAATTTTATTCTTAGTTGGCATATTACCAGACATCATTCATGGCTCAAAACGTGTAACTTTTACAAGTGATACCTACAATGCAGCAGTCTATGTAGACGGTATTTACGAAGGTGGAACGCCATTTACTCGTAAAATTGAAAGCGGTACTCACAATGTTGTTTACAAAGTAAATGGGTACGAAATTGATAGTTTTACAATAAAAGTAGGCCATCCTGTCTTTTTCAACTGGCTCTTTCCAAGAACTCAAAAAGTTGAAAGCCATGCATCTCTAACCCAAGAAGCATTTGACGCAATCTCAAAAGAACTACTTGAAGATGCCTCTTTGTACAGCGCAATACTTGAATATGATGACACGCACCGTTACGCAAACATTTTTACAACATACGCACAAAGTATAAAAGGCTCCCCTTTTGAGACAAATCTTTCTGCTCTCAAAGCTGCTTTTTTATTTATCACTACTAGTGAGATGTACGAAGATGCTAAGAATGCTATTGACATCTTGGGCCTTTCTTTAGAGCTAGATGCTTCAAAAATATTTAGCACTGGCACAGCCACAGCAAATGCAGAAACAACTTTAGGGACAACTCTTGAAAACCCAACACTTGAAGGCACGCCAACTACCCTCAAGACCTCTTCTTTTGAGATTGCTGGTTTTGAAATTCCTAGTGCAACATTCTCTAATGGAAAAAGCGTCGAAAGCCAGTACCCACAAGTAAAAGAAGCCGGAAAAATCGTCACAACGGAACGTTTTAGCATTTCTAGCATTTGTATAACAGAAAACATGTGGGCTCATTTTGTTGCAAAAAACCCAAAATGGGCTATTTCAAACAAAGAAGCTCTCATAAGTGAAGGCCTTGTAGACGAATACTACCTAGATGGAGTTACACTTTCTACTGTTATTTCTTCTAACCGCCCTGTTAGGAATATAAGTTGGTACGCAGCAAATGCTTTTTGCACTTGGCTTTCAACTGAAACGGGAAAAAACGTAACCCTGCCAACTGAAAACCAATGGATTTGTGCCACACTCACATTAAAAGAAGGCGGGTATCAAAAATCGCTCATGCCAACTGTTGAAAGCGACGAACCAAGCGCAATGCTAGGTGGCCTTTGGGAATTGACAAGCACGCCATACGTACCTCTTGCCAGAATTGCAAACTATAATGCCACTTCTATCATTGAAGAATATAATGCCCAGACCCATATCATTGTCAAAGGCGGTTCATACGTAAACAGTGCAAGTAGTGTTGATGCATACACAGTTGGAACAGCATATAAAAGCTTGTGTAGCGATTACATGGGTTTTAGGATTGTTTGGAATTGACTTTCAAGGTATCTAAAAATGGAAAATATTGCAAAAAAAGATATTAAAACATTACAAGTCAATAAAAAAGCCTACTTTAACTACTTGGTATTAGAAGATTTAGAAGCTGGCATTTCCCTTGCTGGCACAGAAGTCAAATCACTAAGAGCTGGTAAATTTTCTTTTGTAGACTCCTACATAAAAATAGAAAACGGAGAGCTTTGGCTCATTGGTTTTACAATTCAACCTTATGAAAAAGGCTCTATTTTTAACCACCAAAGCGACCGCAATCGACGTCTTTTGGTACATTCGCAAGAAATTAAACGCCTTAAACGTAAAGTCGAAGAAAAAGGTCTAACTCTTATTCCTACAAAAGTTTATCTCAAGGGGAATCTTGTAAAAGTACAAGTTTCTCTTTGTAAAGGAAAAGCACTTCACGATAAACGAGATGCCATCAAAGAGCGAGACTTAGACCGTCAATCAAAAAGAGAAGCAAAAGATTATAGATTTTAGAGGTTTTGCAATTTTCTAATTCGCTTAAAGAGCCATGTATTGTCTTTCTCTATGTTTTTGTACACAGAGTTATAAATTGCCATGTACTTCTTATGATTTTCATTATTTGGCATAAAGATATCTTTATCGTGAACCATGCTTGAAACAGCTTCTTCGTAAGAAGCAAATTCGCCAAGAGAAACAAAAGCAGCAAGAGAAGAACCAATGCCAGAAGCTTCGTGAGTTTGAATACGCTTAACGGGAAGACCAAAAATATCGGCACAAATTTGTACTACTGTATCATTTACAGAACCGCCACCTGCAATGTAGAGCTCTTTGATAGTCTGGCCTGACCTCTTTTGCATCCTAAGCATGGCGTGGTAAAGCTCAAGGTCAATGCCCTCAATAATAGCTCTATACAAGTCATATTTGTTGTGATGGTCAGTTAGGCCCATTATGACGCTTTTTGCAAAAGGATTTCCGTTTCCTGGCGCCAAATGGGGTGTCATCACAAGACCATTACAACCAACTGGAACAGTGCTAAGTTTCTCATCAAGAAGGTGCTCGGCCTTCACGCCTCGTTTTTGAGCCTCCAATACCTCTTCTTGCGCAAAATTCTTAATAAACCAAGTAATAATCCAATACCCGCGGTAAAGCTGATACTCGCTATTATAAAACCCTGGCATAACAGCTGGATAAGAAGGCAAAAATGGCTGTGGCTCAAAATAATGAGAAGTGCAAAATTGAATAGTAGAAGCTGTGCCAAGAGAAATTGCAGCTTTATCTTCTGTGATTACAGAAAGGCCCAAAGACTCGCAAGCTTTGTCAGTTCCTGTAGAAATAAGAGGTAAATCACAAGGAATTCCACTTTTTTTGCTTGTTTCTTCATTTATATAACCCACAATTCCAGGCGATTCAACGATATCGACCAATTTATCAAGAGGAATGTTAGCCACGCATCTAGAAAGGCCTTTTTTCATCCATTTGCGTTTTCTATAATCAAAAGGGATATGGCCTACTTGGTTTGCAGCCCCATCTTTTAGTGTTCCAGTAAGTTTGTAGTTAATATAAGAAGGGAGCATTACAAATTTATATGTTTTCTCCCAAAGTTGTGGCTCATTTTCTATTATCCAGTTGCAAAAAGCATCTTTGTACAGCATGTGAATAGTCTCTGTCATACCAACAGATGCAAAAAGAAGTTTTTGCCACCACACAGGGTTTACTTCTCCTTGGGTTCTGCGTTCATCAAGCCACAAAATAGTATTTCTAAGAGGGTTGCAGTCTTTATCTAAAATCATGACTGTGTCTCTTATACATGTAATAGTGACAGCTTTTATTCTCTCAAAATACTTCTCGTTTGACTCTTGGTCTGCAAGTTTTTTAAGCTCTAAACTTGCTTCACAAAGTCTTTCATAATAGAAATTAGGCTCTTGCTCTGCTCGTCCAGGGACATGAGAATCAAGTTTTATTTTTTCATATTTAAGTTGAAACGAAAGTTCTATCTCCCCTTTTTTATTTATAAGCAAAGCTCTAAGGCTCTGCGTGCCAATATCGAACGTAAGAACAAGAGGTTCCATGTAACACCTCGCTTCATGCCAAACAAATTTTCTACCAATTGTAACACACAAACCAACTAAGGTCGATATTAACGTTTTGGACTTATGGAGGGCCAATCAAAGTCAATCAAAGTTTCACGCAAAGTTTCTTTGGAGGAGAGTTTTAAGTTTATTTAAGTTTATTATCGACCTGTCGCTATCGGCCTTGCCTTTTTAGGAAAAAATACTTATTCTTCAAGCACCAATGCAAATTCCTTAGGGGGTGTATTGGTTTCGACTGGCGGAAGTCATGCCACCGGTTGCAGGTCAAGCGCCAACTTGTAAAACTAGCACAAAAAATTAACTGCAAAGAAAGAAGACGAAGTCGTCCTCGACGAAGCAGAATTCGCTCTCGCTGCTTAATCGTAGCCAGAACGGACAAGGTGATGGACGTTGCGCCCACAACCCAGAACCCTGTAAATCCTTTGGGCTTGTCTGTAGCTCATGGTTGTAGGCTATAGAGACTTTTTCAACCTAGATTGGATGCGAACTGACTAGCTGTCTATTCCAATTGAAATTTTCTAGCTGGATCTAAACCTGTAGACACCTGTGGGTGGGCCGTTAGGACGGGGGTTCGACTCCCCCCACCTCCAATAAACGAAAAGGACCGCAAACGCGGTCTTTTTTGTTTATTAGATGGAGGTGTCAATGGGAGGCGAAGCTTTGCGGTAGGAGAATGCGAATACGTGGAGCATTCGAAGCAAAGCAGGCCCGTAGTGCGTACTTCCGGGAACACGTAGGGCGACGAGCCCCATCTCCATCACGAAGCTCAGCTTTTGATACAAATCAGAAACTGAGCTTTTTCTTTTATAATTCCTTATAAATACATAAATTACAAATTCAGTTATTCTTTTAACGAGACTTCTGTTGTGATTGCAAAAATGGATTTTCCATCAGTGGGCAGATTTTTACAGCCAGATTTTTGACACCCCTATCTGTTTCGTAGGCTACTTCTCAGTTTCGTAGGTTTGTACTCTTGTTTCGTAGGTTAGTACAAGAATTTTTACTTCTTTTCCACTAACTTTTTTCCTAGCTTTCCTGTGAACAGTAACGAAATAAAAAATCATCAATGCGGAGATTGGAAGTCTGATAATAGCTATCGGCTCATAAATTTCAATTGATGCAATAAGCTGTTTTACTAATAATAAAAACAAGAAAACCAGAACAAAAAAATGTGTACCGTCAATAAAATCCATTTTACCCATAAGGGTTCAGTACTCTTTTTGCGCTTATCCCTAGACCAGCTTTGATACCAGATTTTGAGCCAGTTAATTTCTTATTATACAAGAAAATAAAAATTGGCTCATTTTTTGTATTAGGGGTTCTGGAGTTAGGTTTGTTATAATACTAACACTTTTTTCGCTTTCTCCAAAAATTTTAGCACCCCTCCCAATTTCTCTCAAAAGGTTTAAGGGTTTCTTCTCAAATTGTTTGTTTTCGCAAAAAAATCGCATTTGGCACGTTTGGCTTTGAGACTGAGGCATTAAGCTAAATTCTTGTGGGTAAATATCTTAGTGGCATATCTGAGCTTGAACGGCTCAAGGGTTCAGTACCCTTCTTGTAAAAGGTATATTGGTTGGCTTTGATACAAGAGCATTTTTATTGCATGGGACAAAGGAATTAAGAGAGTTGGAAGTTTGAGTGAAGTTAGTGTGGGAATATGGTTATTTCTGCAATATTTCAACGAAAGGATAGCAAAACTGAGCCTCAAAACATGGTTTTTGCAGTGTTTTTCAATTGATTATTTTTCTTTACCAGATATTAACCATTGTTTTGAACCGCCTCAGAATCTTGGTTTTTCCAATATCGTTAAAGCACCATCATTAGAGTTCCAGCACCTATCAAAATGCATCCTATTAGAGATTTTGCAGTAAACTGCTCATGAAGGAACACAAAAGCTAGTACTAACGTTATAACCACGCTTAGCTTATCAATTGGAACTACTTTTGAAGCATCTCCTATCTGCAACGCCTTATAATAGCAAAGCCATGATGCCCCTGTTGCCAGCCCAGAGAGAATCAAAAATATCCAGCTTTTCTTACTAATTTCAGTAATGCCACCTAAGCTATGTGTAACAAAAACCATACCCCAGGCCATAACAACTACCACCCAGGTTCGAATTGCAGTTCCCAAATTTGAGTTTACATTTTCAATACCTACTTTTGCTAAAATTGATGTAATTGCAGCAAACAAAGCAGATAAAACAGCAAATAATCCCCACATGTTTTTAGCTCCTTATTTCAGGTTTCTTCCCAAATCATAAGCACTCGCCAGATCATCTTCACTTAAATCTGATGCAACAGTCGCATTTTGGACATTCAGTACTCCGGCATTCTCCCAGTTCAAATATTTAAGCATCTCATAGAATGTTGCATCTGCACCAGATGCTGCAGATATTTCTGTGTCAGCCATTGCAGTTATTAAAACGGCCTTTTTTCCTCCATGCAGGGCATCATCATTGGCATAAAATCTATCAATAACTGCTTTAATTTGTGCATTGATTGTAAAATAATAAATTGGTGAAACAAACACCACCACAGCTGCTTCTAGTAAATATGGATTTAGTGTTTTCATATCGTCTGCATGAAATACACACTTTCCCTCTTCATGACATTTATCACATGCAATACATGGATGAACAGACTTAAATGCTGCGTCAAATCTAAACAATTCGTGTCCTGCATCTTTTACTCCCTGTTCGAATTTATCAGCAAGTGTTGCAGTTGTTCCATGTTTGTGTGCACTGCCCGTAATCATTACTACCTTCATTATCCTGTTTTCTCCTTATACTGTGATTTCAGAGGTTTTTGCAAAATGAGCTTTGTGAAGATTAGATTTGGATTTGCGAGATAAAAGACACTTTCTGAAAACTGAGATAATAAGTTTCGCACGAGAGTTTCTTTTTCGTTAATTCTTTTATGACGTAACCAATACAGACCAACTCCATTTAATCCACAAT
>CAVDPO010000167.1:0-480 GCA_963610855.1 Segatella copri | reverse complement strand
ACCATTTTTTATTTTATATCGTCTGCCAACAACTGTTTTTTTCGTACATTTTGTTATGGGAGAATTAATTATAGGAGCCGGATCATTAGGCCCTAATGGCAAAGTGGCAAGTTCGGGATGCTTAGGATTTGCTAATTGAGTAGCAATAACAAGTCTCTTCTTTTCTTCATCGTTTAATGCTAATTCTTTTATAAAGTAGTTCTTTGGAAATATATTCTCATCTTTAGTTATTTTTAGTTTTAGAAAAGAAAAGGCTTCTGTAAAAATGCCACTTTGATAGAAAACATTCTGTACATCCGAGTCAAAAGAGCCTCCTCCGAATAGAAGAAATTTGGCTTCTCTTTCCTCTTTGGTCGCTAGATTTCTCTTACTCAATTTAAGAAAATCCTTAAAAGCTTCCATTAAACAGACCTTATACTCTTTGACTCCATATTTTGCCTTTGTTGCAACTCCTAATGGGACAACCGTAAAAGAAATAAC
>CAVDPO010000166.1:1633-10784 GCA_963610855.1 Segatella copri | reverse complement strand
GATAATGGTGGAACTATTACTAAAGCTGCAATATATGATGAAGATGGTAATCTAATATCATTGTCTTCAACAGAAACTAAATCATTTTCAATTCAACCAAATTATGTTGAAAGAAATATGAAAGAAATGAGAGATGCAAATATTTTTGTTCTAAAAGATGTTCTCTCAAAATCTGGCATTAATGCTTCAGAAATAAGAGGTATTGCAAGTTGTGGACATGGAAAAGGCTTGTATCTTGTAGACAGTAATGGAGAACCTGTGCGAAACGGCATTCTTTCATCTGATAACAGAGCTTGGGCTTATGTTGAAAAGTGGAAAGCAAATGGAGTTTCATCCAAGGTATATTCTAAAACGTGTTCTAGTATTATGGCATGTCAACCAGTTTCCCTTTTGGCTTGGCTCAAAGATAACGAGAGCGAAAACTATTCAAAAATCCGTTGGATTTTTGAATGTAAAGATTATGTTCGCTTCCTTTTGACAGGTTTGCCGTATGCAGAACTTACAGATTATTCAGGCGCTAATTTTGTTAATCTTTATACTCGTCAATATGATGATGAGCTTCTTTCGTACTTTGGTCTTTCCGATATTCGCCCTTGTTTGCCTCCTTTAATTAGTTCAATGGACTTTGCTGGTGGTATAACAGAGCAAGTTGCTAAAGAAACTGGGCTTGAAGTAGGAACACCTGTTTTTGGTGGAATGTTTGATATTGATGCTTGTGCAATAGCTTCAGGTGTGAGTGATTCTCAATATTTAGCTATGGTTGCTGGTACTTGGAGCATTAACGAGTATTGTTCTAAAGAGCCAGTGGGAGAGCACAAAGTTGCAATGAATTCTGTCTTTTGTAATCCCCAGTACATACTTGCAGAGGAAAGTAGTGCGACATCGGCTGTAAACTTAGAATACATGGCCAAAACAATTTTCCCCAATCTAAGTGAAGATTGCAAAAAGAATGGCAAGAATGTTTATCAAGAGTTCGATAGGCTTGTATCAAGTGTTCCTGCTACGGACATGTGTCCTATTTATCTTCCTTTTATTGTGGCAAGTAATGTGCATCCTAATGCTCAAGCAAGTTTTGTTGGAATGTCTGCATGGCAAACACTGGCTCATTTCATTAAGGCTGTGTTTGAAGGTGTCGCTTTTTCCCACAAATATCATACAGACAAATTGCTTTCTGCTAGAGGTGATAGGCCTACGGTCCGTCTTTCTGGCGGTGTTGCAAATTCAACGCCGTGGATTCAAATTTTTGCAGATGTGCTTAATCTTTCAGTTGAAACTGTTGATGTTAAAGAGGCTGGAACTCTTGGATGTGCAATGTGCATAGCTGTTGCAACAGGAGATAAAGACAGTTTTGAGTCTGCTTTTAATAGTTGGATTGATATAAAGCAAAAAATTGAACCTATAGCTAAGAATGTTAAGATTTACAATGAACGCTACAAAGTTTATATGAAAGTCTTAAACGCTCTTGATCCTGTGTGGGAGACCATTCAACAAAATTATGTTCAAAGCTGATGATTGCAAACTTTGAGTGTATCCATAAACTTGTCTAGAGATCTTTACAAAAGCCTCTCTATTTTCTTTTTTAACTCTAAAGGAGAGCTAATTGTGTTGTAAATGCCATTGCTCTCAAGATCTTCTTTGCTTCTAAAACCGTAGTTTACAATAAAATAGTCGCATCCCATATTTTTAGCTGTTTCGTAATCAACTTCGCTGTCGCCAATGTAAAGGATGTCAGAAACAGTGATGTTTAATTTCTTTAATTCGCTTAAAATACCTGAAGGGTTTGGTTTTAGAGGATATTCGCTTTTTTGTCCAAATGCGAAAGCAAAATTGTAAGAAGAAAGGATGTTTTTTATTATTTTTTGGACTATTTCATCTTTCTTATTTGATGCTATTGCAATTTTTATACCTTGATCTTCAAGCCAATTAAGAAGTTCTAGTATGCCTTCGTATGGATGTGCATATTTAGATGGATTTTCAAGATATGATGCTGTGAGAATTTCATACATACGAGAGATTCCATCATCATTGACTTGTACTCCTCTTTTTTGCACAGCGCTAATGAGAGCATTGCGCAAACCTCTTCCAACAAAACATTTTGTTTCGTTTTCATTTATGAGTGGAATTTTGTACAAAGCAAGCGCGCAGTTAATTGCATGTCTAATATCTTCTAGAGTATTAAGTAGAGTTCCATCTAAATCAAAAACAACAATTTTCTTTTTCATGGCTTATGGCTTCTACTACCAAGGACTTACTTCTTAGAAAGTTGTAATTCTTTGAATGGGTGTATATCTAAAGGATTAGTTTGCCACCCCTCTATTAAATCGTTTCTAACAAAATTTGTGGCAAAAGCTGTGGACATTGGTATAACAACACCAGAATCCAGTAAAAGCTGTTCTGCTTTAAGAAGTAGTGATGTGCGTGTTACTTCATTTGCGTTTTGAGCAAGAGATAAGAGCCTGTCATATTCTTCATTTGAGTAATTAGCAATGTTAAATGAACTTGTAGATTCAAAAAGTCCCAAGAAAGCCATTGGGTCAAAATAATCGCCAATCCATGTTATTGTACAAAAATCAAAAGGATTTTCAGTGGGATTTGAGGCATATACCGTAAGAGGAACAGTACTCAAAGTTACTGTAACGCCTAATGTTTTTGACCAAAGTTCTGCAATAAGTTCAGCTACAGCTGCATTTTGGGCACCGCGAGTAACAGCAATGCTAATCATAGGAAGTCCTTCACCGTAAGGGTATCCGGCTTGAGAGAGAAGGTCTAATGCTCCTTTGATATCTGGACTTTGGGCCGTGCTATTTGGAACAAGAGAGTTTGTCTCTAAGAGTGTTCCCTGTATGTAACGAATGATGTCCCAAGGGATTAATGATATAAGAGCTTTTCTAACATATTCATTTGAGTAGGCTTCTGTTCTGTCGTTGAAATAGAAGAATGTAGTAGCATATAACTTTGACAAAACCATGTAGTCACTCGCATTTTGAACTGTAGCCATTGACCATTGAATGTCTCCATTTGCAAATGCTTCGTCAAAATCTTCACTCAAGTATATTTCAATTTTATCGTTCTTAACTTCATCCCAGTACTTTGGGTTTTTGCAAAGAATTATTCCGTCTTGTGTTTGGACTTTTAATACATAAGCTCCGCTGTAACTGTGAGTATCTTTTATTGCTGCTAAGCATGGCTGACAAAGAAGGCTTGGAAGATATGTAGCAGGGTGTTTGAGATGCACAACAAGTGTTTTGTCATTTGGCGTTTCTATGTATAAAGAACCGTCTTGCTGGCGCTCTACAAAATCAAGATTGCTTGCAAGTGGTCCCTGTATAAGGTATTCCCATGAATTTAGAAAAGTTTGTGATGTAATTGGCTTGCCATCTGAAAAAAATGCTTCTCTTAAGTAAAAAGTCCAAGTTAATCCATCACTTGATACTTCATAACTCTGAGCTAAGGCCTCTTTAGCTTCACTTGTAGCGCCATCATATGAAAAAAGACCATCATAAAGGTTTTGCATAATGATGATGCTATTGCTATCTGATGCTGTGTATGGGTTAAGTTCTATGACTTCATTTCCGGGGTCTATCCCTATTTTTATGACCTCTTGTGCCGGTTGCGCAAAAACAACGCAACAAAAAAAGGAGACTGTTAAAAATAGTAGAGCAAACAGTTTTTTCATTTACTGCAATCTTAATGTAAAAGAAATAGTGTATCAATAAGGAGCGAAATAGGACGAAGTGATAAATAATGTACCAACAGTTTTGACTGTGTGTTATTATCCTATGCATGAATATTATTCTTTTTGAAAAACAACCAAAGGAAGGCCTCATCCCAGTAGAGGATGAGCGAGCCAAACATATTTTGAATGTTCTCAAGCTAAAAACCGGCGATAATTTTCGCATGGGTATTGTTAATGAGAGTGAAGGAATTGCGACTGTTAAAGATATTAGTCTAGATGGTATTTATATTGATTATGAAAAAAAATGCGTTCCCACTTTGTGTCCAATAACGTTGTTGTGCGCCCAAGTTAGGCCCATTTGCATGAAAAGAATTTTGCGTGAGGCGGTGTCTTTGGGTGTTGGGAAAATTATTCTTACCGGGTCCGATACTGGCGAAAAATCGTATCTTTCAAGTAATTTATACAAGTCTGGAGAGTATAAAGAGTACCTTTTGGATGGAGCTATGCAGTCAAATCATGCGGGGGTGCCTAATGTGGTTTTTGCAAAGTCCGTTGATGATGCGCTAGATATTCTCAATTTGAGCTCTTATGAGGAAGATGCAGACATTGCTGGCAAAAATAAGCTTAATAGCAATGCAAGTGTTCAATCTTGTGATAAGAAAACTTCTCTAATTATGCTTGATAATGTTGTTGGAGCAACGCCTTTAAGCCAAGCTAAAATAGAAGAAAGTGCTGTATTGGCTATTGGTCCGGAGCGTGGGTGGTCAGCCCGTGAGCGCGAGCTTTTTATCAATGCGGGTTTTAGCCCAATGCTTTTGGGCCTTCGAGTGCTTAGAACAGAGACTGCGTGCAGTGCTGGCATTGCGGTTCTTATGTCACGCATGGGGTTTTTGTAAAGGTCTATTTTTAATGAGACTTTTATAATATTATCAGTTACAGGTTGATTATAGGTTGATTACAGGGAGAGAATGTAATGGCTATATGCGTAAAAAGCGAGATAGGTAAACTTAGAAAAGTTCTTATTCATAGACCGGGAGGAGAGCTTGAACACCTGACTCCAGAATACCTCAATACTTTACTATTTGACGACATTCCGTACCTAAAAAGGGCACAACTTGAGCATGATTCGTTTGCTGCAACGCTTAGAAACTGTGGCGTTGATGTTGTGTATCTTTGTGACTTGGTAGCACAAGCATTGGACTCTGACAGTGGTTCTGACAAGAGCGAGAAAAGTATTCGCAGGCAATTTGTCAACGACTTTTTACATAATGCCGATTCCCGCATAATTGGCCACGAAAAGGAGCTTTTTAAGCTTCTAATGGACGAAAGCGATACCAGAAAGATGGTCTTACGGACCATGGAAGGCATCATGGATGAGAGTTTTGATTTTAGGAAGACAAACCCTCTACTTAATTTGACACGCACCAAAGCCGGTTTTTTACTAGACCCAATCCCTAATTTATATTTCACTCGTGACCCAATGGCATCAATTGGTACAGGCGCAAGTCTTAATCACATGTCATCTGTAACTAGAAACAGAGAAACAATTTACATGAAGTATGTCTTTGCATACCATCCAATTTTTAGTGGTAAAGTTCACAAGTATTACGACCCATCCAATCCGTACAGTATAGAAGGTGGCGACATTCACAACTTAAGCGAAACAACACTTGCAATAGGGCTTAGCGAACGAACAAGCGCCCAAGCTGTTGAAGTACTTGCTCGCAATATTTTTGCAGACGAAGAAAGCACAATTTCCAACATTCTTGCAATTGACATCCCAAACATGAGAGCTTTCATGCACTTGGACACCGTCTTAACACAGGCCGATACTAACGTATTTATCGTTCATCCAGGTATCTTGCACAATATAAAAGCATATAGGGTTTTTCCTGGTGCAAAAGGCTCAATTAAAGCAGAGATCCTAAAGGGTACATTAGATTCTATTTTTTGTCGTTTCTTAGAATTAGATGAAGTTAGGTTTATAAAATGCGGTGGCAATGACTCAATAGCAGCAGAGCGTGAGCAATGGAACGATGGCTCAAATGCCTTATGTGTAGAACCCGGTAAAGTCATAGTCTACGATAGAAATACAATCACAAATGAAATTTTGCGCGACAATGGCCTAAAAACCCTTGAAATAGCAAGTTCTGAGCTATCTAGAGGCCGTGGAGGCCCTCGTTGTATGAGTATGCCACTTGTGAGAGACTAAAGCTCTTAAATAATGCTCTCTCATATCTTTCTCAAAAGCTGCATTATTTTCATATTCACGCCCAAGACAAGGCATCCAAAGAGACGGTTCTTCCATGCATAGATAGAAGAAAACTTTGTCACGCCAAGTTTGTGGAAATTGAGAGTACACAAAAGAAAACATTTTGCGCTTAACTTCTAAAGGATAAGAGAATTTTCCTGCAATTGGCGAAAGTTCCATTTGTGTAACTCTTGTAGGGCGCCCACTTTCTCTTAAAGTTTTTAGATTTTGTTTTGTAAAAGTAAGTGCACCAATGCCAATCATAACAACAAAAGAAGGGTCAATCTTGCTACAAATTAACTCAACCAACGCTTTATATTCTTCTTCCCATCCTTTGAAATAGACCATTGGATGAATGTGAAAACCTACTAAACGGCCATGTTGCATACATTTTTCTGCAGCTTCTATTCTGGATTTCAGACTTGCTGTTAAATGTTCTTCTTTATTGACTATTGTTGGAGCATTCACAGACCACGTTGCAACTATGTTCTTTGGAAGATTAAGAGAAAGCCAATCAACCCTTGCGCTCTTTGTTTTAAGCTCTATTATAGTTTGTGGGTGCTTACTGGCAAATTGACCCAGAGCTGTAAGTGTCCCAAAATCATCTCCAAGTAATAAAGAATCCGATGCTTGTCCTGTCCCAATATGCCAAACATCTTTTTCTAATTTGAGATTTTCCAAATAAGAGCTTAAGTCCCATACTGCTTTTATCTCATTATTTGAGTAAAAACTTTGAATTGAGCAGTATGCACAAGCAAAAGCACATTGTTGAACAGCATCCAAAGTTTTAAGATTGCAACAGCGAGTAAGTTCTCCATCTTTTGGGCAAGGACAACTTCCCATAATCTTCTCAGGAGCTTTGAAATCAGAAATAATCTTACTCTTGTGCATTCCAAAATCAAAACTAGGGTTAAAAGTGGAGTAGTCAGTAGGATTTTTCCTTAAAACTGCAATTTGAGCCATAACTTTGTCAAAAACACGCCTGGCTTGGTTTTTTTGCAATGCTGTAAATTCTTCTAAAGGAGGCATTAGCTCTGTTATACTTGTCTCTTGCCACAGCTCTAAATCTAGAGCTTCTTCTTTTAACATTCGTTTTTGTTGAAAGCTCAAATGCGGCAAACTGTTAATGTATTCATCTATTTGTTTAGCATTAAGGCTCATAATAATTTCTAAGCTCCTGAGGTTTTTGCAAAACCTCTCAAATTCCAGTTTTCCATAATAACACATAGACAATTGGATGTTAAAGGATATTGGTTTATGCTATTCTTTGAGAGTGAGGGATTGCATGGATAAAGAAGCGTTTGAGAGTAGTTTGAGCTACATGATTGATAAATCTTTGCTTGAAAATGAGAGTGAAGAAAACAAACGTTCTCGTAAGGAAAATTTTGAGAAAGCACGTGCAAAAGCTCATGCACTTCCGTTAAATCCAGGGTGCTATCTAATGAAAGATGCCAATGGAACTGTGATTTATGTTGGCAAAGCAAAAAGTCTTAGAAAGCGTGTGAGTCAATATTTCTTACCTAAGCGAGACCGTAAGACGACCATGCTTGTTGAAAAAATACGCGACATAGACCACATAATTACTGGTAACGACTATGAGGCGCTAGTTCTAGAAAACAATCTCATAAAAAAATATAGTCCGCATTACAACATCATGCTCAAGGATGGCAAAAGCTATCCTATGATACGAATTACACATGAAGATTTCCCAAAAGTATTCAAAACAAGGCGCATTATTAAAGATGGTTCTGATTATTTTGGACCTTTTCCAGATGCCTCTAAAATGGCTGAATGTGTCGAGCTTATAGACAGGCTTTTTAATTTGCGCAAATGCTCAACTCCGCTAAGAATGCGTGAAAAACCATGTCTTTATTACCATATAGGCCGTTGTTTGGCTCCTTGTTGTGGAAAGATTACCAAAGAAGAATATAACAAAGGAATTGAAAAAGTTAGGCGGTTTTTATCTGGAGAGGGAGATGAACTTGAGCGTCAAATAAAAGATGAAATGATAGTAGCTTCTAAAGCAATGGAGTATGAGACAGCTGCAAAGAAACGGGATATGCTTATTGCTTTGCAAAGTGTTAGCAAGGCTCAAATGGTTGAAACCCATTCTAACGCATCTGCACTAGAAAGTTGTGATTATGCAGCAATAGAGATGAGAAGTCCTTTGTGTACTGTTTCAATAATGCAGTTTAGAGACGGGAAACTCATTGGAAGAGCGTTATATAGAGCGCAAACATTTGGAGATGAGTCAGAAACTCTTTTGAACTTTCTTACACAGTACTATGAAGACGGGCGAGAAATTCCACGAGACATTTTTATATCCCATGAAGTAGACATTGACCTAATTTCTAGATATTTTTGTGAGGTTTTAGGACATAATGTTCGTTTTCAAGTGCCAAAAGAGGGTAGAGATTTTAGGATACTTCGCATGGCTAGCGAGAATGCTTCAAGGGATGTAGAGAAACGCTTAAAAAGTCGCGATAACACTAAAGCACTTGAAGTTTTACAAGAAGTTGCAGGTCTTGAGGAGCTTCCGTCTCTTATTGAAGGGTTTGACATTGCTCAGCTTGCTGGAAAATACACTGTTGCAAGTTTGATTTCTTTTGTTGATGGTAATCCAAATCCTGCTGGATATCGACGGTTTAATATTCGTAGCTTAGAGGGTGCTATTGACGATTTTGGGGCAATGAGGGAGGCTGTTTACCGCCGTTATTCTCGTGTAATAGAAGAGAACCTAAGAAAACCTAATCTTGTTCTAATTGATGGCGGGCATGGACAAGTCAATGTTGCACGTGAAGTTCTTGATGAAATTGGCCTTGCCAATGTCCCTGTCCTAGGTCTTGCAAAAGAGCATGAAACAATAGTTTTTGACAATGGGCGTCCTGATTTGCTGTTAGACCACAGTAACGAGGGTTTGCGTGTGCTAATTGCAGTGAGAGATGAATGTCACCGTTTTGCTACTGGAGCAAACCAAGCTATGCGTAGTAAAGAAGCCTCTTTTAGACTTTTACAAAGTGTACCAGGTATTGGCCCCAAAACCAGCGACAAAGTCATGGCAGCTTTTACAACTTTAGACGACGTTATCCAATGCACCCCTCAAGAAATATCCAGTCGTGCCGGAATTTCATTGACGGTTGCAGAAAATCTCCTAAAAAGACTCAAACTATAAGTGGTTTTTGCCACAAGGTCTTTGTGCCACTTTGCCTTGCCTTGCCTTGTGG